>DASQVJ010000701.1:0-5078 GCA_035640835.1 Bryobacteraceae bacterium | reverse complement strand
CCCACCACTCGACAGGATTCACTTGGACCCCGTCCACTTGCATCGAGTAATGCAAATGGTCGCCGCCGGCAAGACCTGTTGCACCGCTCTTGCCGATCACTTGTCCCTTCGTTACAGCGTCCCCGTCCTTTACATCGATTGAACTCAGGTGGCCGTAAATCGACTGCAAGCCGTACCCATGGTCAACCACCACGCAATTGCCATAGATTCCCAAGGGTGCGGCCCAAACAACCTTGCCCGCATTCGAAGCGACGATCGGAACATTTTTCGTGACACTCAGGTCGAACCCCAGGTGCATCTGCTGGTCAACCTTCTTGCCCTTGTAAACGTACGATCGCTCGTCTGCGAACTGTGACTCCACCTTGGAATTAGACAGCTGCCGGAAAGGCCCTTCCCACAAGACCTTCTCCGCCGAAACGTTGCGCAAATCCGAGAGCTTTTGGTTGTTCTCGCGCCGCATCTGGCCGTTGATCTTGAGGAAACGAGACAGTGGATCTCCCGAGCCTCCCGCATCGATCTCGCTCACCACTTTGCTTAGAAAGCCATCATCTAACGAAAGCTCCCGTCGTCTGGGGCTTTTTGGGAAGAGTTTGTACCAGAACTTCGAGGTCACCTCGGCGCCCGTGGGGTTCCGGGCATAAACTACTGGAACCGTCTCCGCCGGTACATCCCAAGGAAAAGCAAAAATCGCGAACCTTTCCGACTTGCTCCCAGGCAGAGGAAAGCTTCGGAACGTATAATTTCCGACGCGGACTCCGGCTTCGGTCCAATAACCGTCCACCTGGAAGGTCACCAACTCGGAACCGCCCTGATTGATGTAGTGTTGAAGCCCATCCGCTCGAAGCGTCAAGGGGCGCGTAATCACCTCGACATCGCTCGACTGCACCGCGGCGGACGCGCGCAGGTCGTTAGAGACGGCCTTGACCACAAGCCTGGCTTTGCCGTCTTTCAAACCGGCAGCCTTCTTCGCGCCGACCACGAAATCGAAGGTTTGTGCAGCACCAGGTTTACGAAACAGAGACCACCGAACGGCAGGTTCGGTTTTCTCAAACATCGGGTAACGCTGGCCATTCTGTTCCAGATAGGCCGTTAACTCGCGCACACCGTGCTTATTCTCGACGTGCACCTTTACCGGAGTCTCCCGCCCTACAGCGGTGACAGGCTGTGCGAGCTTCATGTCCGGAGTGCTGGATGCGACCAGAAGCGCAATCACGAAGGCGAGCAGAAGGAAAATGGGGAGTCCGAGTACAACGTACTTCTTCATTGTTCCTCTCTAGTCTATTCGTGACGTTTTCCGCGTTGCCGTATTCGTACCAGGGCCGTTGTGATAAGAAGGGTACGAGGAAACAATGAAACTTACCAAACTGGGCCTCCTTGTGTTGAGTGCAGCGGCGGCCTTTGCGCAACAGCAAGCCGCCAATCGCTTACCAGCGCCATTTGCAACGGATTCCGCCCGCAACCCACCCCGCGTGGTCGAGCGCCCGAACGGCGCGAGACTCCAGGTCCCGAGTGGCTTTGACATAGCAGAATACGCATCGGGATTCGATAAGCCGCGCGTGATGATTCAAGGCAAAGGTCCCGAGATCTTCGTCACGGAGAGTGTGAACAACGGCTCCGTGACGATGCTGTTAGACAAGAACAAGGACAACAAGATCTCGGCGGACGAAACCAAAAAGGTGATCACCGGTCTCGATCGGCCGTACGGGCTGGCGTGGCTTGGCGATCAACTCTACGTCGCTGAAACCACCTCCGTGAAGCGCTATAAGTACGATCCCAAAGCGATGACGTTCGGGAAGGGCGAAGAGATCTACGCGATGCCCAACTTCGGTAAAGGCCACTGGACACGCACCATCACGTTCGATCCCGAGGGCAAGAAGCTGTACCTCGGAATCGGCTCGGCTTCCAACGTCGACGCGGGTGAACCGAAGGAGCGGGCTGCGATCCTGCGCATGAATCCGGACGGCTCAGGTGTCGAGATGTTCGCCACCGGCACACGTAACCCGACCAGCATTAAGTTCAATCCAGTCACCAAGCAACTTTGGGCTTCCGTTCAGGAGCGCGATGCGCTTGGCGACGATCTTGTGCCGGATTATTTCACCAGCATCAAGCAAGGTGGATTCTATGGCTGGCCCTACGCATACGTAGGTCCGAACGAGGATCCGCGGCGCAAAGGTGAAAAGGCTGATTTGGTGAAGCAGACCATTAAGCCTGATGTGCTGCTGGGCTCGCATGTCGCGGTGATTGACTGGACCTGGTATACCGGCAAGGCGTTTCCTGCTGAATATCAGGGCGGCGCCTTCCTGGCGTTGCACGGCTCCTGGAATCGGAGCAAGCGTGTGGGTCAGTCGGTGGTCTTCGTGCCGTTCAAGGATGGCAAGCCGGCCGGCGAACCCCGGGAGTTCCTCACAGGTTGGATGCTGAGCCCGGATAAGGTAGAAGTGTGGGGACGTCCAACCGGAGTCTTCCAGACGCAGGACGGCAACCTGCTCGTCAGCGACGACGGCGGTAACAAGATTTGGCGTATCACCTACAAAAAATAGCTTTTTTGTTTTGGATGTTGATGGCGGGAACGGCCTGGGGTGCGGGGCCGTTCTCCCACAAACTTCATCTCCAATTGAAGTTGACCTGCCAGCAGTGCCACGCTGCGGCGGCCCGCAGTCAAAACGCCTCCGACAACCTGCTGCCAGCCGAGTCTGTCTGCAAGCCCTGTCATGCCAGCGGCGTTCCCACGCCAATCAAAGCTCCACGCAAGGGCACCGTCACCAAGTTCAACCACTCCAAGCATGTGCCTTTGGGGAAGACAATTGCTTTATCGATCGTGACCGCGCTCGACAAAAAGACCTATCTTGGTCATCCTCCCGCGAATATCCGCGAACAGCTTGCCGCCGCAAACGACGCCTGCACGTCGTGCCATCGAGGTCTCAGTCAGAACGTGAAAGTGGACGCGAGCGTCTTCCCTCCGATGTCCGACTGTCTCGTTTGTCATAACAAAGTCGAACCACCGTTTAGCTGCTCCACTTGTCACGATCAACCGAGTGCTAAGTTGATGCCCGCAAGCCACGATGATAAGTGGCTCGACTTCCACGCGACCGGCAAAGCGGGATTCGATAAGGTGTCCTGTCAGCCATGTCATGGCGTCAAGTTCACTTGTCGCGGGTGCCACTAGTCATCGATCCGGTCTGCTCGAGACTTGAGGTGATACGCTAGGCGGGCGATGCGCCCCGCTGATTCTGACGTCCCGCTGAGCGAGTCACCTCAGCGCTGGATTCTCCTGGTCCTGCTCACTGCCGCGATGTTCATTTGCTACATGCATCGAGCGGCTGTTTCGGTAGCGGCGCCATTTCTGATCCAGGATCTCGGTCTCAACAAGAACGACATGGGAATGCTGCTGTCAGCGTTCTTCTGGTCGTACTCGATCTTTCAGATTCCCGCTGGGTGGCTGACGGATCGCTTCGGTGTCGTGTGGGCGTACGCTGGTGGGTTTGCGCTTTGGGCTTTGGCCGCGGCGGGCACGGGTCTGGCGACCGGGTTGTCGACACTCATCGCTTTCCGGATGCTGTTGGGTGTCGGGCAAGCGGTGGCATTCCCTGCCTCGGCACGAGCCGTCGCCAACTGGTTTCCGGATCGCAATCGCGGATTTGTCACAAGCGTGTACTTGTCAGGAGTTCGTCTCGGACAAGCGTTGATCACGGCGGTCGGCGGAGTCGTTCTTGCCAAGTATCCTTGGCGTTGGTACTTCATCATCCCCGGACTGCTTGCACTGATCTGGATTGTGCCTTGGGTGGCTTTCCTGAGGCCCTGGGAGAAGAAGACTGCGGCTCAAACACCCAAGTCCAACGCTGGCATGAACCTCGGCGAGATGCTGTCGCTGTTTCGAGAGCGCAAGATCCTGGGCATCTTTCTCGGCTTCTTCGCATACGATTACGTGTGGTTCCTGTTCCTCACCTGGCTGCCGGGCTACCTGATGCTGGAACGAAAGTTCACACCCGCGGAGATGGCAGTGTACAGCTCTGTCCCCTTGCTCTACATGTTCGGCATCATTCTGCTGGCCGGCATCGTAAGCGACTTTTTCATTCGCAAGGGATTCCCGGAGGTTCGAGTGAGGAAGTGGATGATCACAGTTGGCTTCCTTATTTCGTTAATCATGGTTCCGGCCGCCTTCACGGATGACAAGCGGACCGCAGCGATCCTGCTCGGAATTGCGATGTGCGGGTTAGGGATCGTTGCGCCGAACTCGTGGACGCTGACACAAGCGGTGTGCGAGAAGCGCATCGTGGGCACGGCCTCGGGGATCCAGAATTTTGGCGGCAACATTGGCGGAGTGATTGCGCCATGGCTCACAGGCTACATCGCGCACGTTACCAACTCGTTCGCACTTGCCTTCTGTATCGCGGGAGCAATCTCGGTATCGGGGATCCTGTTTTACTGGTTCTTGATTCCGTCCCAAGGTGTGGTGAGGGAGAAGCAAAAGATCAAGGCTGCGTGAGGGACGTCTGCTAACTTGAAGAGTCCCGCTGCAGCAGATGATTTCCTTCGCCAACATCAACAAGCAATACGGCAAGCAATTACTTTTCGTTGACGCGTCTTTCCAGCTCAATCCCGGCGAAAAAGTCGGATTGGTCGGTCCTAACGGCGCAGGGAAGACCACGCTCTTCCGCATGATCGTCGGCGAGGAGTTCCCCGATGAAGGCGAGGTGACCGTCCCGAAGAAGATCAGCATCGGCTACTTTCGACAGGACGTAGGCGAGATGCAGGGGCGCTCGGTGCTCGACGAAGCCATTGCAGGGAGCGGGCGTGTTGGCGAGCTTCACCACGAGCTCGAGCATCTTCAACACCTGATGGAAAGCGCTGATCCGGACGAAATGGATCGCGTGCTTGAACGCTTTGGGGCCGTGCAGGAAGAATACGAACACCTCGGCGGCTACACACTGGAAGCGCAGGCTCGCGAGGTGCTGCATGGACTCGGGCTGACGGATGCGCAGATCGACGGCGATGTCGGAGCGCTCTCGGGTGGGTGGAAGATGCGCGTGGCTTTGGCGCGCGTGCTGCTGAAGCGTCCGGATGTGCTGCTGATGGAC
>DASQVJ010000700.1:0-11673 GCA_035640835.1 Bryobacteraceae bacterium | reverse complement strand
GGTGGTGGAACGTATCACCTGCGCAACTGCACTGGGTGGGTCTGCACTTTGGCCAAGCGGAGAACCTGCTTGCCGAAAGTGCTTTCGATCAGCGCCTTCGCTCGGAAGCGCTCGAACTTCTGAACCAGCATGCGCCACCCGCACGCGTGCGCCGTGTCGCCGAGCTGCTGGAAGAGGGCAAGGCTGGCGATGCTGTCGAACTCGTGACGCCATCGGAGTTGTTTGCGATCGCGGGCGACTGGTGGCGTTCGCACCCGAACGACGGCACCGTGTTCTCCGCCGAGGCTCGCCGGTTGCAGGCGGAGTTCCCGGACAAAGTGAATGCCGCAGCCTGCTCGCGGGCGTTCGGAACGCCCAAGCCGACGTTGGCCAACAGCTATCGCCCGGAACTGTTACACATCCGCACGTTCCCCACATTGATGGGCTACTCGAGCCGCATCATGGCGGAAAGCTGGGAATCGAACCTACTCTATTACGCCGCCCTCGCCGATGAACTTCACATGAGTCCCTCACAGTTGAATGTTCTTGTGCCGGAGTGGACTCAAGCAACAGTGGAAAGGATCTTTGCGACGCACCTCGAAGACTGGCCCGCCTTGTTGCGTTCTTTACGATTGGTGGGTAACGATGTACGATCTAGGGCACGCCAGCAAATAAGTGGCGAGCGCAAGGCCGCGCTGAATTAATGGGTTGGAGGGACTCGTGAGAACGTCTTCAAAATTCGGAATTGTTGGAGTTGCAACCGGGCTGCTCGGGGCCGGCCTATGGCTTCATGCCCAGGACAACACCATCTTCCGCGTCAAGGTGGACATGGTGGTGCTGGGCTTCACTGTGACAGACAGCAAAGGCCGCTATGTAAACGGTCTGAAGCACAATGACTTCCGCATCCTCGAAGATGGCATCGTGCAGAAGATGGCAACGTTCACTGAGGGCAACAAACCCCCTCTCCACGTCCTCGAGGACGGCTCGACGGAACCGATTCTGAACGCGGCGGACAGGGCCGGCGGAAGCGACGGCCGATCCGATGCCTTCGTCGGCACAAACGTGTTTGTGCTGTTTGACACCAGTAACTACATGTACCGGGGCTTTGTGTACGCCTCGGATGCGATCGCTGATTTCATCCGAGGTCTGGACCGCGCCGATTCTATCGCTGTGTACACGTACAGCCGGAATCTTTCGAGAGCCGCGGTCCTCTCGCGCGACCGCGGTGACGCAATTCTCGGTCTGCGTAAGGCAGTGGCAGGAGATGATTCGGCGCTCTACAATGCACTGCTGCTCACCTTGCGCGACGCCGCAAAGGTTCCTGGGCGAAAGGTGGTGATTGTCTTCTCGAACGGTCCTGACAACGCCAGCATGATTGCGCCAGATGACGTACGAGCTGTCGCGGAAGACGAAGGCATTCCCATCTATGTGATCTCCACGGCCGAAGTGAACAAGGATCAGATCTCGAGCGGTGTGTTCCGCCGAATCTCGAATCGCACGGGCGGCAAAGCGTACTTCGCAAAGACGTGGCAGAAGCAGGTGGAAGCGTTCGAGGACATTCGCGAGGATCTCGGCAACTCGTACACGATCACCTATTACCCGCAGCCGAATCCCAATGAAGGATTCCGGAAGATCAGCGTCGAAATCCTGAGTGACGCGGGCAAGAAGTATCGCGTTCGCGCCCGACCAGGGTATCGCCCCCGCGCTGCCTTCTAGAAGGCGTCAGGTTAGATTTGCCAAGAAGTGGGTGCTAAGCTCGCCTCGAACGAAGCGCTCGTCATTGAGGATGCGCTGGTGGAGGGGAATACTCGTGTGGATACCCTCCACAACGAACATATCGAGCGCCCTCTTTGCCCGGTCAATGGCTTCACTGCGATCCTTGCCGTAAACGATCAGTTTCGCCACAAGCGAGTCGTAGTAGGGGGGGATCACGCCGTCCGTGTAAGCGTGTGTGTCGACTCTCACGCCGATACCTCCCGGCAAGTTTAGTCCCGTAATCCGGCCTGGCGACGGAACGAACGTTGTGGGATGCTCCGCGTTGATGCGGCATTCGATCGCATGGCCCCTGAACGTGACAGGAAGATCGAGGATGTTCTTGAGGTGCTCTCCGGCAGCAATTCGAATCTGAGCCTTCACGAGGTCGAAGCCGGTGATGGCCTCCGTCACGGGATGCTCCACCTGGATTCGCGCGTTGACCTCGATGAAGTAGAGCTTGCCGCTTCCATCCATCAGGAACTCGACGGTACCGGCGTTGGAGTACCCGATATCGTGCATGGCTTTCTTGAGTTGAGCCATGGTTCGCTCGCGCAACTCAGGGGACACGCCGGGGGATGGAGCTTCTTCGAGCAACTTCTGATGCCTTCGCTGAATGGAGCACTCGCGCTCGCCGAGCACCTCCACGTGCCCATGCTTGTCCGCGATGACCTGGAATTCGATGTGGCGCGGCGCCTCGATGAACTTCTCGATGTACACGTCGGGAACCGCGAATGCTGCGCCGGCCTCCGACTGTGCCTGTGCGAGTTGGCCCTCAAGCTCTGAGGCCTCTCGCACGACTCTCATTCCTCGTCCCCCACCGCCGGCAGCAGCTTTGATGATGACCGGATATCCGATAGACTCGGCGAGTTCCGCTGCTTCCTCGGGCGAGCTCACGGTACCCTCGCTACCAGGCAGGATCGGAACTCCCGCGTTCTTCATCGCCGTTCGAGCAAGCTGCTTCATGCCCATGGTCCGGATCACGTCGGGTTTGGGTCCGATGAACGTAATCCCGGATGCCTCGCAGACTTCCGCAAACTCCGCGTTCTCGCTCAGGAATCCGTATCCAGGATGAATCGCGTTGACGTTCGTGATCTCGGCGGCACTGATCACCGATGGAATATCGAGGTAGCTGCGAGCACTCTTGGCCGGGCCGATACAGATGGCCTCGTCAGCGAACCGAACATGCAGGCTGTTGCGGTCGGCTTCCGAATAGACGGCGACGGTACGAATTCCAAGATCCTTGCAGGCGCAGATGATGCGGACCGCGATCTCACCGCGGTTGGCAATCAGAATTTTTTTGAACATTAGCGCGGGCTTAAGGCGAAAAGCGCCTCACCGTACTCCACGGGTCGGCCATTCTCAACAAGCTTTGCGACGATGATGCCTTCTTCCTCGGCTTCGATTTCGTTCATCAGCTTCATGGATTCAATGATGCAAAGAACCTGACCAGGCTTCACATGATCGCCGACACGCACGAACGCAGGCGCGCCGGGCGAAGCGGACTCATAAAATGTGCCGACAATGGGCGACTTAACCAGGGTGTTTTGCGATTCAACGACAGGAGGTGATGTTGTCTCGCTGCTGGGCGGGGCTGACGCCACATTCAAAGGCAGTGGGTGGGGCGGAGGCGGAGCCGCCACCTGCTGCACCATCGGAGCAGCCGGTGCAGCAACAACGAATTCAGCAGGAGCCGGCAACATCTGTCGCCGAATGCGTACGCGATTCTCGCCGCGCTGTACCTCGAGTTCCGCCACTCCAGTCTCGTTTACGATGGCGACTAATTCCCTAATCTCTTCGACAGTCATGTTCAGGCAATGAGCAGCTCTTTCGGCGTTGGCGTCAGGTTCTCACACCCCGACGCAGTGACGAGCACCATATCTTCGATTCGAACTCCCCCGAAGCCTTGAATATATGCACCCGGCTCAATAGTGATTACCATTCCCGGTTCAAGCACGCTTTCGTCTCGGCGTCCAATACGAGGACCTTCATGGATCTCAAGCCCCACTCCGTGTCCCAAGCTGTGGACGAACAGCTTGTCATAACCATACCGGCGGAGCACCTTCCGAGCAGTGGCATCCACTTGACTTGCCCGTACGCCGGCTCGAACGAATTCGATCGCAGTTAGCTGCGCTTCCAGCACCGCGTAATACAGGTTTTGGACCTTCTTCCCCGCTTTCCCCAGGTGCACCATGCGCGTCATGTCGCTGGAGTAGCCCTCCAGCACTGCGCCCATATCTATCAATAGTAGCTGATCGTTCTCTAACGCCTCTTCGGAAGGTTGCGCATGCGGCAGGGCCGAGCGAGGGCCGGCAGCGACGATGGTTTCGAAAGAGGGCTTCTCCGCGCCCAATCGACGCATCTGGTACTCGATTTCAGCCGCAAGACTGTTCTCGCGCAGGCCTGACTTCACTTTGGAAATGACTCGACTGAAAGCTTTCGAATTCAGCCGCGCGCTCGCACGGATCGCCTCGATCTCCTCGGGACTCTTCCGCATCCGATGGCGTTCCACTACACCCGCGGTCGCCTGCATTGCGGCGCTCAACGGCAATTGCTCTTGCAGGTGGTTGGCGCTCGCAACCGTAGTCCGCGTTGACTCGATGCCGATGTGCAACCATCGTTTTCGTTTCGCGATCTTGGCGGCTTCTGCCCACAAAGAACCCGAAACGACCTTGACGGAGCAGTCGGCCTCCTCGGCCGCCCTCAGCGTGTAACGAGGATCAGTGAGCAGAACGTCCTTGCCTGAGGGATCGAGCACGAGCAGGCCATTGCTGCCTGTGAACCCGCTCAGGTATCGAATGTTTGGTAGCGCAGAAACCAGCAGGCAATCGATTTCAAGAGCTTCGAACTCACGACCGATTGCAGAGCGGCGCTCGGAAGGGGTCATCGCGGGCGATTCTATCAGGGAACAAGCACGAGCTTGCCCATACTCTTGCGAGATTCAAGCTCAGCGTGGGCCTTTGGTGCATCAGCCAATGGATACTTTTTGTGAATGCGGACACGCAAAGATCCGCTGATAAGGCCCTCAAACACGCCCTGCGCGCGCCAGTCGAACTCCCTTCGGTCGGCGATGTAGTGAACGAGCGTCGGGCGTGTGAGGAAGAGCGACCCCTTCTGGGACAGTATCAGTGGTGCGATCTCCGGCACGGGTCCGCTTGAATTTCCAAAGGTGACCATCATGCCGCGAGGCCGCAGTGAGTTAAGGCTTTTCTCAAAGGTGCTGCGGCCGACGGAATCATACACCACGTCGACGCCCTTGCCCGCTGTCAGGCGCTTGACTTCAGCTTCGAAATCCTGAGTCTGATAATTGATCACTTCATCGGTGCCGTTCTCTCGCGCGATCTTTGCCTTCTCCTCAGAGCCGACGGTGCCGATCACACGTGCGCCGAGCCGTTTCGCCATCTGCGAGATAAGCGAACCCGTTCCCCCGGCGGCCGCATGGAGGAGCACAGTATGTCCGGGCTCGAGAGGGAAGGTGGAGTGCGTAAGGTAATGTGCCGTCATGCCCTGCAACATGGTCGCAGCCCCTTGTTCGAACGTGACCTTATCGGGGAGCTTTGCCACAAGCCGCGCTGGCCAGACGGCGTACTCAGCGTAGCTGCCTTGGGCTGAGGTGAAGGCGACTCGGTCCCCCACCTGAAGCGTGTTGACACCCGGGCCAACCTTCTCGACGACACCGGCGCCTTCCTGGCCAAGCGTTGCAGGCAACGGCAGTTTATACAGCCCTGTGCGTTGGTAAATATCGAGGAAATTCACGCCGGAAGCGTGGACGCGGATGAGCACTTGTCCCTCCGCTGGCGTAGGGATGTCGATTTCATCGAGCCGCATCACCTCGGGCCCGCCGGTTTCGTGGATTCGAATGGCTTTCATGTCGTTTTGGGCGATAATTGCCCGAAGTCTCTAGATTCTCACGAATGTCGAAGGCTGTAGGAACGGCGCGGACGGAGGGAACGCCGGGCTTCGGTCAGGGAAGCCCAGAGCACAAGATACAGCACGGAGAACGGGAATAGGAGAACTCGTGCCAGTGTGCGAACCGCACCTGCATCCGTAAGACCCGCGCGAAAGAGCACGAAGTGGCGCATGGTGGCCCACTCGCTCCATTGCACCCAGAAATAGTCGCCATTCTCGTTCAGAATGAAAAGCTTCGCCGGAACCTTATGCGCCAGGGCCCATTTCCATTTGGTCATGATGGGCTCGTCGGTACACATAATTCCGATCACGCTGTAGTTGCGGGTGCGAAGCTGCTGATAGAGATTTTTGCGAGCCGCGGCACCAACATAATCCGTGACACGGTACACCGCTGCGTCGGGATCAAGATGCTTTGGCCGGCCGGCATAGCAGGTGACAAGATCGATGGAGATCTTGTCACCGTACCGCTTGTAAAGCCCTGGGAGTAGCTCTTCGATCAGGTCACGACTTCCGCTTTCCACCAACAGGACACGGTCCATAGGTGGAATCCGTCGTGAGAAGAAGCCCTTCATTGCGGGATCAAACACCCCAGCTGTAGTCTTCGATGAGTTGGTCCAGTTGCTTGTCTGTTTCGGTGAGGCGCATCAACTCGAGCCGGATCGCATCAACCAGCGCATGCCAGCTCGCTTCGATTACGTTGTCCGAAACGCCGACAGTGGCCCAGCTCCGGCGGTGATCCGACCATTCAATGAGCACGCGAACCTTGGCAGCAGTGCCCTTCTTAGAGTCGAGCACCCGAACCTTGTAGTCCGTCAGACGAACGTTCTGAATGCTCGGGTAAAGCGTTGCAAGGCACTGCCGAAGGCAGAGGTCGAGTGCGTTGACCGGCCCATGGCCGCTCGCGGTCGCCGAGTGAATCCCGTCCTGAGCCTTCAGGGTGACAGTGGCCGTCGTGACCGGTTCCTTAGCCGCGACCATCTTGGTTGCGACCTCGAAACCAACAAGCTCGAACAGTTGAACGCCCGGATGGAGTGCTTCGCGTACCATCAGCTCGAAAGTGCCTTCAGCTGCTTCGAGCTCGTAACCTTGATACTCCATATGCTTGATGCGCTCGAGCAGCTCGCGACGAGCTGCGTCGCTCAGCCGATCGCCAAGGCCATGCTGATTCAGCTTGTAAAACACGTTGCCGCGACCCGATAGATCGCTCAACAGCACCCTCTGGCGATTTCCGACCTTCTCGGGTTGCACGTGCTCATAAGTCGCCGAGTCCTTCAGGATCGCACTGACATGGACGCCGCCCTTGTGGGCAAACGCGCTTTGGCCGACGTACGCAGAATCGTTCCGGAGTGGCAGATTTGCGAGCTCCGCGAGGAATCGGCACACCGGAGTCAGCGATGGCAGCTTATCGACGCCGATGGTTGTGTGGCCAAGCTTCAGCTCCAGGTTGGCGATCACGCTCGCGAGATTCGCATTGCCACAGCGTTCGCCATATCCGTTCATACAGCCCTGAACGTGCGTCGCACCTTGCTCCACGGCAGCAATCGTATTCGCGACTGCTACATCCGAGTCGTTGTGACAATGAATGCCGATCATACCGTCGAATCGCTCGCGGACTGTTGCGACGATCTCGGCGAGCTTCGCTGTCAGTGTCCCACCATTGGTGTCGCAAAGCACCAGTACGTCGGCACCCGATTTCTGCGCGGCTTCCAACGTTCTCAAAGCGAAGTCCGGATTCGAGAGGTATCCGTCGAAGAAGTGCTCGGCGTCATAGACCACTTCTCGGTCATGGGCTTTCAGGTAAGCCACTGTTTCGCTGATGAGCTTGAGGTTTTCCTCTTCGGTGATTCCCAGCGCGCGCCGCGTGTGCAGATCCCAACTCTTGCCGAAGATCGCGACGACCGGTGTATGAGCTGCGATCAGCTCGGCGACGTTCGGATCATTCTCCACCGTGTTGCGAGCAAACCGAGTCGCGCCGAACGCAGTAAGCTTCGAATGCCTCAGCCGAAGATTCCGCGCGCGATTGAAAAACTCCTTGTCCTTGGGATTCGATCCCGGCCATCCGCCCTCAATGTAGTCAATGCCTAACTCATCGAGCTTCTGAGCAATGAGCAACTTGTCGTCCACAGAGTAGGACACGGACTCGCCCTGCGTGCCATCGCGCAGAGTCGTATCGAAGGTTTGGATTCTCATGATTCAATTCCCCTAAAGTCAAAGACCCGGAGCCGATAAGCTCCGGGTCGGTGAGTTGAACTATACGACGGAGGCCGGTACGGCCTGGTCCTCTGGTACACCTGCTTCTTTTTTCTTTTTCAGGAAGGTCATCATCTGACGCAATTCTGCGCCGACCTTCTCGATCTGCAGATCGCGGCCTGTTTCCCGCATCGCGAGGAACTTCTGACGACCCGCCTTGTTTTCGCCCATCCACTCGCGTGCGAACTCGCCCGATTGGACTTCCGCCAGGATCTTCTTCATATCCGCACGGGTTTGCTCGGTGATGACCCGAGGTCCACGCGTGTAGTCACCATACTCAGCGGTGTCGGACACGGAGTAGCGCATGTATCCGAGGCCGCCCTCGTAGATCAGGTCGACAATCAGCTTCAGCTCATGCAGGCATTCGAAGTAGGCGATCTCGGGATCGTACCCGGCTTCCACAAGCGTGTCGAAGCCTGCCCGAATCAACTCGCTGACACCGCCACAAAGAACGGCTTGCTCGCCGAACAAATCGCTCTCGGTTTCTTCCCTGAAGGTCGTTTCGATTACGCCGGCCTTCAAGCAGCCGAGTGCTCGAGCGTAGGCCAGTGCGTTCTCGAGTGCCTGACCGGACGCGTTCTGGTGAACAGCGACCAGGGCCGGAACGCCGACACCTTCGGTAAACAGCTCACGCACGCGATGGCCGGGAGCCTTCGGCGCGATCATCGTCACATCGACTTCGGGTGGTGGAGCGATGAAACCGAAGTGGATGTTAAACCCGTGCGCGAACATCAGCGTCTTGCCCGACTTCATCTGGGGCGCGATGTCGTTGTTGTAGAGGTCCGCCTGGATATGGTCGGACACCAGGATCATGATGACATCTGCAGCGGCGGCTGCGTCGGCCGTCGTCATGACGCGAAGGCCCGCCGACTCCGCCTTCTTCCAGCTCTTCGAACCTGGATACAGGGCGACGACGACGTTTACGCCGGAGTCCCGCAAATTCAGCGCGTGCGCGTGGCCTTGGCTGCCATAGCCCACGATCGCTACTGTCTTCCCTTCGAGCCGGCTTAACTCGCCATCTTTTTCGTAAAAACGTTTTGCCATTAGCTGAGTACTCCCGTCTTCTCGTAGTTGTTCACGGCTTCCGCCGCAGGAACCGGCGGAGCCAGTCGCAGCTTCTTCATCTCGAGCGAGACTGCGACCATTCCGGACCTGGTGACCTGAATGTCGCCGTAGGCCCGCATCACATCGATAAACTCGTCCAACTTCTCAGGGTCGCCGGTGACTTCCAACGCAAAACCTTCGACGGAGGAGTCGACTACTCGCGCTCCGAAGATCTCCGCTTCTTTCAGGATTGCGGTGCGATTCTCCATCAGCGCTTTCACCCGTAACAAGACCAGCTCTCGTGCGACCGCCGGACCATCCGTGAGATCCGTAGCCTGCAGCACATTCACCAGCTTGTTGATCTGCTTGATCACTTGCATGCGGATCTTCGGATCCACATCCGCGACGATGGTCATGCGCGAGAGGCTCGGGTCGAGTGTGCGTGCGACTGTGAGGCTCTCGATGTTGTAGTTGCGTTGGCTGAAAAGACCCGTTACGCGCATCAGAGCGCCGGGCTTGTTCTCCATCAGAACCGAAATGATCTGCTGCATCCCTTTGCTCCTTTAGCTGACGGCCACGGGCTTCGGCGGGCCCATCACCATTTCGTTGATAGCTCCGCCGGCGGGCACCATCGGGTACACGTTCTCAAACGGCGATACCTTCACGTTCAACAGGTAGGGACCGTTGTGCTCCACCGCTTCGCGCAATGCCGAGCTCAATTCATCGGGCCGCTCGACCGTTCGGCCGACGATGCCGTAAGCTCCCGCCAACATCTCCGCATTCGGGAACGAGCTCAACTCCACCGAGCACAGACGGTTGTTGTAAAAGAGCTCCTGCCATTGCCGAACCATTCCGAGATAGCCGTTGTTCATCACGACGATCTTGACGTTCAGCCCATAGTTGGCGAGGGTAGCCAACTCCGGAATCGACATCTGAAAGCCGCCGTCGCCCACGAGAGCAAACACCAGAGAGTCGGGATTTGCTGCTTGTGCGCCAAGCGCGCTCGGGAGTCCAAAGCCCATGGACCCGAGACCGCCCGAGTTGATCCATTGGTAAGGCTCGTTGAAGCGGATGAGCTGCGCGGCCCACATCTGATGCTGACCCACGTCGCTGCTAACGATGGCTCGGCCATTCGAGATTCGGTCAATCTCATGCACCAGGTGCTGAGGCTTGATCTCATCCTTGTCGAAGACCGGCTCGAGTGGATGCTCTTCCTTCCAGCTGCGGATTGTCTTCCACCAATCGATACGAGCGGCGGATTTCTTCGCCTGGTCGGTAGGCTTCAGCTCGGCGACGGCTCGATTCATCTTGGAGAGAACGCGCTTCAAGTCGCCCACGATCGGAATGTCGGCATGGCGGTTCTTGCCGATCTCCGCCGGATCGATGTCGACGTGGATGACGCGGGCATGCGGCGCAAACGCACTCAGGCGGCCTGTCACACGATCATCGAAGCGCGCACCTAACGCGATGAGCAGGTCGCAGTTGGTCATCGCCATATTCGCGGCATAACTTCCATGCATCCCGGGCATGCTGATGAAGTTCGGGTGAGTACCGGGGATGGCGCCCAAACCCATCAGCGTGCACACGGCAGGAACATCGGTCAGGTTCACGAACTCGCGAAGTTCTTCGGTCGCTTTACCGAGAATGGCTCCACCACCGGCGTACACCAATGGCCGCTCGGCTTCCCAAACCATCTGGGCAGCGCGGCGGATCTGCCCGCTATGACCTTCTGTGAAAATCTTGTAGCCGGGGAGATGGATTTCGGTCACCGGCTCATAGTGGCCTTGTGCCTGGAACACATCTTTAGGAACGTCTACGAGGACAGGGCCAGGCCTTCCGGTCGCTGCAATGTAGAAAGCTTCGTGGATGATCTGCGGCAACTCGGCGACTGTCCTGACCATGAAGTTGTGTTTCGTGGCGGAGCGCGTGATGCCGAACGTGTCAGCTTCCTGGAATGCGTCGCTGCCGATGAGCTTGGTGGATACCTGGCCAGTCAATGCCACGACCGGAATGGAATCCATCAAGGCGTCCACCAGACCGGTCACAAGGTTAGTAGCACCGGGGCCCGACGTCGCGCAGCACACGCCGACTCGACCAGTCGATCGTGCGTAGCCCTGTGCGGCGAAAGCTGCATTCTGTTCGTGCCGTACCAGGACGTGCCGGATCGGGTGATCATACAACGCGTCATAAAACGGGAGCGTTACACCGCCGGGATACCCGAAGATGGAATCGACTCCTTCGCGCGCAAGACAATCGAGCAAGATTTTTGCGCCACTCATCAGGTTCGACATCAAACGTTTCCTCTCTCAGTCCAAATTCGTCCGCACATAATGAAAAAGGCCACCGTCCGGGTCCCCCCGCCGATGGCCTCCAATCTCTCGTTTGGATTTGCCTTCAGGCGGGGCCGGTAATGGTGACCCCAATAAGAATGCCTACTACTACGATTACGGATACACCAAGCCCGAGCGCCTGGGTCAGTACCGTGGCTAGGGCTAAGGTGTGTCTCACGTTGTTAGCGTAACTTGAGAAGGCACTAAATGCAATAAGCCAAGTGAATTAGAAATGCTTATAGCGGCATGAACGTAAGCTTACGGTCCGGATGGGACTGCCGAATCGGAGCTCCGACGTTATCCTTGTTCGGTACCAGAACTGTGCTCGGATTCACGACTTTGTAACCGCTAGCTGGATAGGATTTTTACTGGGTAGACCTTTATTCCCGTTATCGGAAGATTCATCCAA
>DASQVJ010000699.1:0-3566 GCA_035640835.1 Bryobacteraceae bacterium | reverse complement strand
AGATATCCATCGCGCGCCCGCAATGCACCTATGTACGGCTTCTTCCGCATCACCCAGCGCGCGATGCCTTCCCTGCCGCTCGACTCGAGGGCTTTCGCGAGTGCGAAGTATGCGCTCTCGTCTCCGTCAGGACTGAGGTAGTACGGACGCTCGTATCTTTGCGGGTCGATGTACTCGGGCGTTACGAACGCCACGACCTCGATATCCCGAGACGATTCCGGTTCGAGCCCTGCGAGTTCCTCGTCATTAAACGCGACAAAGGTATCCGGCTCAATTTCTAAACCCTTGTGGATCTCTTCGGGTGGGACCTCTTTACCGGTGTCCGGCTCAACCATCCTCTGCTTCACCCGTTCGAGATGCTCCGTGTCGAGGATGTGGAAGTGGATGCTCCGGTCCTGCACCGCGGGATAGAGCTTCACCGGCACCTCTTCAGAGCCGATCTTGAGGACACCCTTCCAAATCGCACGTGCCGGCATGGTCCTACTGAGGAGCAGTCTTGCCGCAATCCAAACAAATCACGTCGCCGTGTAGGACCTGCGCACAAAACGAGCACAGCGGTGCATCGCAGCCGGAGCACCGGAGTTCCATTTCCAGCGCGTAGGTCTGTCCACAAGCCGAGCAAATCTCGGCGCCGCCCGTCAGCCACCAGTATTCAGGATCGCGACGATGAGACCGTGAGTCGGGCATACTGCTAAGGGTTAGAGTCCGCCCGTCAGTGCGGTGTTTCGACTTTGGCGCAGCGTTTAGTCGAAGTACGTAATGGTACGCCGCTCCACAGACGATAATGAGAACTCGCCTTCGCGGGTAGGACGGCCTTCGACCGTCTTGGACACCCAGTTCCCTTGTGAGTCGTAATCGTACCGAAAGCGCGCTTCTGAGCGGCTCACGTCTTGCCGAGTCGGGCTGTCAGCGATCCGGCCCTCATCGTCGATGGCATAATCCCGTGTTTCGTTCTCAAAAAACGAGACGGCTGGGTCCCCATATTCGTTATAGGTCACCGTCTTCTTGTTAAACCCGAGCGGCCCTATATTCTGACGGGTCTCGATCCTGCGGCCTTGGCCGTCATAGGCATGCGTGCGACGCATAGACTCCCCGCCAGCACCAAACAACCCACGTACAGTCTGCAATTGAGCGGGATTCAGTGACGCTAGCATTTCGGGCGGCAATACCTCATCGGAGTTCGTCTGTGCCTCTTCAATCAACTGTCCAGCGTCGTCGTATAGGAACTCAACTCGGCTCAGCTCGCGCCCTGCCAGATCACGAAATGACAACTTCGTCGGCTGGTCACGGTCGTTGTAGATTGTGGTCAAACGTGCGGCGCCCGGCGCTGAGTAGGCGCTGTCCGTGCCTTCAACGCCCCACGAATAATGCGTGTCCGAGCGCTGGGCCGCCACATCAACGTGAAGCGTCTTGCTCTTGAGTCCCGAGGGATCGTATTCATATGTTTCCGCGGTGCGGTCACGGTCCTGATTCCGGTCGAACACCCTCAACAACCTGCCGGCGTTGTCGTACTCATAAAATTGCAGGTTCGTAACCCCACCGGCGCTCTCCGTCCGCGTCAGTGTTAGTCGTCCCGTATCGTCGAATTCATATGTTGTGTTCCACTCTGACCCGTCCGGGTTTTCGTGCGACTGCCGGGAGAGAGTGCCATCGGGACGGAAGTCGAGCGTGGTCGCATCGCCACTCTCCTCGGTGTCGCACGTATCGGCTCCGCACCGGCGTGAGTACCACCTGCGTTCAAGCCTGCAGGAACGCACCATGCCACGCAATCCCCATCGTTCACGGTCCGTCATAAGCCCTATTGTGCCTGTCCGGTCGTGCATGCGAAAGAGACGGCTCACAGTTGCCGGTTTGGCTCTCCGGTCGGCTGTGGCGCGTTAGCGAACTCGAGCGAAACACGACCGCTCGAGGCCTACAATGATCATGACGCCATGATGAAGACGCCGACGCTTGTACTCGTAAGCTGGCTGGCTGCTTCCGGGCAGCCCACGAGCTCGTATTACCGCCACACGATCTTCGATAACAGCCTGACCCACGATCGCCACTGGTACAGCGGCGGCTACGTTTCTGAACCAAGCACGTTACAGACCGTCGAGAAGAAGCTTCCGGTGGATCGCGAGGTGTTTCTCACGCCTCCGAATTCGATCCGGATCGAACGGAAGGGATCACCGGGCGGAAGCTGGGAAGCCGAGTTGCATCTTGACCGCTTCCGCAACAGGCCGCTACTCGAAGGTGACACACTTCGGTTCTGGGTTTTCGCAAAGGAAGAAACTCCGGAAGATCAACTGCCCGAAATTGAATTGCGCGACCAGCAATACGGATTCACGGCGCCTGTACCGATGTCCCGTTTCGTGAAGGCCATTCCGGCTGGCCAGTGGACGGAGATTCGCGTACCCTTGCGAGCCTTCGAGACGCGGTCTTTACGTCCGTTCATGCCTTCGCGGCTCGAAAGGATTTCCCTCCTACAGACCGGTGGCGACGGGAAGCAGCGGACCTGGTGGATCGATGAAGTCCAGATCATGAGTGGTGAAGAGCCGCAGCGAGCAACAGATTTGCCTGCGCCTTCCGAGGTCAAAGCCGCCGGGTATGAGCGGCATATCGATGTGACCTGGAAAGAACCTGCTGAGAGCACTGCTGTGCGCTATATCGTGCATCGCTCATTAGATGGTGCACCTTTCCGGCCAATCGGAATCCAAGTTGCTGGATTCGGACGCTTCACCGATTACGTCGGCGCGGGCTCGCACAAGGCCACATACAAAGTGACGGCAAGCGGCCATGACTACAAGGAGTCGGGCCCATCTGCTGAAGCGACCGCATCTACGAGGCGCATGACAGATGATGAACTCCTGACCATGTTGCAGGAGGCGAACTTTCGCTACTACTGGCATGGCGGCCATCCCGCAGCCGGCATGGCCCTCGAGAACATACCGGGCGATGACAATGTGATCGCGCTCGGCGCGAGCGGCTTCGGCATTATGGCGATCATTGTCGGCGCCGAACGCGGCTTCGTCACACGCGCCCAGGCGTTGGACCGGCTGCTAAAGATCACGACATTCCTCGAGAAGGCTGATCGATATCACGGAGTATGGCCGCACTTTCTCGATGGTCGAAGTGGCAAGACGATGGCAGTCTTCGGAAAGTACGATAGCGGCGCCGATCTGGTCGAGACGTCGTTCCTGATTCAGGGGCTGCTGGTGGCGCGACAGTACTTTCGAAATGACGGCGACGCTGGAAAGCAGTTGCATGACCGGATCACTAAACTCTGGCGCGATGTCGAATGGGACACATTCCGCCGCTCACCTGATGGCGAGTATCTTTTCTGGCATTGGTCGCCTCGATACACGTGGCACATCAATCACCGGCTGATCGGTTTCAACGAGGTGATGATTACGTACCTGCTTGCCTTCGCCTCACCCACACATGGTGTGCCGGCGAGCCTGTACTACACGGGATGGGCCAGCAAAGGCAAGGCGGCGGAAGAGTATCGCGAGAGTTGGAGCGGGTCGGCCAAGGGCGCGGGCTACGCAAATGGAAACAAGTATTTCGGCATTACGCTGCCGGTTGGA
>DASQVJ010000698.1:0-2945 GCA_035640835.1 Bryobacteraceae bacterium | reverse complement strand
GCCGCTTTCGAGAGAAACCCGGTAGCGTCCCAGGTCGATCAGGTTGGGAGTAACCTGCATTCGCGTGGTGAACTGAACCCCGCCCTCGAGATTCTTCCGCAAATCGAAGCCAAGCAGTCCTTCCCCTGTGCGAACCAGCGGCTCCGCGGTCGCACTCGTTTGGTACCGCTCGGTCACCACGCTGACGCCACCCAGGATCGACACTTCCTGATCAGGCGACTTCCGTACCTTCCAACCAAGACCGCCACCGAAGCTCGACCGGTAGTTCAGCAGCCTTCGCGCATCGTTCTCGAGCACCGCGAGCGTATACACGAAAGTCTCGGGCCCGAGATATTTGTCCAGACGAAAGGCGCCCAAGTGGCGGTCTGCGGTGGGAGCCGCCTGCTGCCGGCTGAACATCGAAAGTATGTCCGCCTTGAATTGAAACTCCTTCGCTCGATACAGCGCAGCTACGGTCACTGTGCCCTGGTTTAGACGAGTATTGCCACGCGCGAAATTCAAGCCGAAGTCGGCATTGCCGTCCCAGGTCCGCCAGAACCCTCGCTTCTGTTCAGGTTTTTCAAGAGGTGCCAGCTTGGTGACCCGGCTCGCGCTGAACGAGTGAGTTTCCTGGTCCGATCGCACGTAAAATCGTTCTCCACTCTTAACCACTTCGCCGATTGATCGCCAACCATTCTCGGCTTCTACCTCGAACTCCTGTTCCGTCTCGAGAGACGAAACCTGTCTCCAATCGATCGTGACCGCCCCCGCATACGCCGTTTGAATGGAGAGCTTGTCTTTCTCGATCTTCAAAACTTCGCCGCTGATACTGTCCCCGTTGGTCAACCGGACTCGGTCCAACGCGGTAGCAGGCGAGGCAAATATGAGAACTGCTAAAAAAGCAACACAAAACCGCACACAGCCGCTCCTACTGTAATATCGGGTGACTACTGATCTAAGTAATATCGGATGCTTATTGATCTAGACGAGGGTACAAGGGCTTTGGACGACAGCTCAGGAAAGAAGATCTCGGAGAGCTCGCTTCAAAATCTGCTTATTCGCGCGGTAATACGCCGTTTGCGCTTCCTTACGTTTCACGACGATCCCTGCGTCAACCAGTATCTTCGAGTGGTGGCACAGGAGCGCCAGGCTGATGCCGAGCCTCTCCGCGATCATCGAGCCGCTGCGCTCATCGCCGTCGGCTAGCTCGCGAACGAAGCGTAAGCGGACGGGATCCGACAATGCCGCAAAGAGCTTTGCCTGTTGTTCGCATGCAACCGTTTCTTGCACGCATCCAGTATACTCCCGATTGCCAAGCTAACTTTAGTAGTTAAACAACTACTTGACTACCGGCCGCGACGCGTCTCATACTGAAGGCATGAGCGCCATCGAAGCGAGTCCTCTCTCGGCCGAACAGGTTTCCGGTTTGGCGAATCTCTTCCAGCCTCTTCAAATCCGCGACGTCGTCATGCGCAACCGCATCGTGGTTTCTCCGATGTGCCAGTACAGCGCTATTGATGGCGTGGCCAACGACTGGCACCTTGTCCACCTGGGCAGTCGAGCGGTTGGAGGCGCCGGTCTGGTGATGGTGGAAGCCACAGGAGTCGAAGCACGAGGACGCATTTCCCTCGGCGATCTGGGCCTCTGGAACGACCAGCAGGAAGCCGCTCTCGCGCGCATCGCTACGTTTCTAAAGGAGAACGGCGCCGTTGCCGGCATCCAATTGGCACACGCCGGACGCAAAGCAAGCACCGACGTGCCGTGGAGAGGCGGCGCTCCACTGACACCGGAAACGGGATCCTGGCCCATCGTTGCGCCCAGTGCAATCCCATTTGCACCGGGGTACGACGTGCCTTCTGCCCTAAGCGTCGAAGAGACTCGAGAGATCGTGCGAGCCTTTGCCTCTTCCGCGCGTCGAGCTCTGCGCGCGGGATTCCAGGTCATCGAGATCCATGGAGCCCACGGCTATCTCATCAATGAGTTCCTTTCTCCGTTGTCGAACAAGCGATCGGATGACTACGGTGGTTCATTCGAGAATCGAATCCGGTTCCTGCTGGAGATCATCGACGCAGTGCGCAACGAGTGGCCGGAAACGCTGCCGCTCTGGCTCCGCATCTCCGCCACGGACTGGGTGCCGGGTGGATGGACAATCGGGGATTCGGTGATGCTCGCGAACATCGTTAAGACGCGCGGCGTCGATCTCATCGATTGCTCGTCCGGTGCTCTCGTGCCGAATGCAAAGATCCCTGTTGGGCCCGGTTACCAGGTTCCGCTTGCGGAGCAAGTTCGACGTGAAGCCCGCATCCTCACGGGCGCGGTTGGCATGATCGAGGATCCGCATCAAGCGGCCGAAATCATCCGCGAAAACAAGGCCGATGTCGTGCTTCTCGCCCGCGAGTTCCTGCGTCAGCCCTACTGGCCGATCTCAGCCGCGAACGCCTTGGGCGTGGATTTCCCGGTGCCCGTGCAATACGCTCGCGCCTTCCCGCCCAAACGCTAATCACTTAGGACTACTAAGCGGAATGCGGGGTACTCTCCCCATATTTTTTTGGCTTCGTTTCGTCAAACAGCCCGTTCAGTTCCGAGTCGGGACCTTGCCCGAGTTCCGGATCAAGCCGCCGATCGCGAGACCCGCGCCGAGCGCAAGGACGCCCGAGAACATCGAGTTCATCACGGCCTTCGTGTAAAGGCTCTTCTCGAAGGTCCTCGCGTCGTAGTTGCCCCTCTCACGCAGATCGCTTGACGGCTCGTGAAGAGCGCGATTATCACCCGGCTCCGGCGTCCTCTGCGACTGCTGGCCTTGAAACATAGTCGCTTCCAGGTACTTATCTCCGAGCCTGGGCGTGACTCTGCCAAGAAACGACTGGACAGGCGCCGTGTCACCCACCAACAGATCGCGCGTCGGATGCTGTGCAGCATACAGGATCGCTTCTGCGACAGTCTCCGGTGCGTACATCGGAGACGGC
>DASQVJ010000697.1:0-3179 GCA_035640835.1 Bryobacteraceae bacterium | reverse complement strand
CGAGCATGAGATCCCCCGCATCGACCTGGTGGTGGTCAACCTCTACGACTTCGCCGCTGCAGCAGCCGACCCGAACGCGTCGGTACCACACCTGATCGAAAACGTCGACATCGGCGGTCCAACCATGATCCGCGCGGCCGCCAAGAACTATCAGGATGTGGCTGTCGTGGTCTCGCCGACCGATTACCTGCCTGTCCTGCAGGAGCTGCGCGGCAACAACAATCGAGCATTGAGCCTCGAGACGCATTGGACACTCGCCAAGAAAGCCTTCGCACTCACCGCCAGATACGACGCGGCGATCACGGCGAGGCTCGACAAGCTGGAAGTCCTGGGTCAAGGTTTTGAACAAAGGGAGGAGCCGCTGCCCTCGCAACTAAGCATCGTGCTCCCACGCTCAATGCCGCTTCGCTATGGCGAAAATCCTCATCAGCAAGCAGCGCTCTACTCCGCCACAAACCAGGGCATCGCAGGCGCCGAGCAGTTGCATGGGAAGGAACTCTCCTACAACAACCTCGTCGACCTCGATGCAGCGTGGCAGCTCATCCTCGAGTTCGAGGGTCCTGCTTCAGCCATCATCAAGCACACGAACCCATGTGGTTGTTCGGAGCAATCGACTCTGGCCGGCAGCTATCGAAAAGCCTTCGAAGCCGATCCGGTGTCCGCATTTGGCGGAGTACTGGCGTTCAATCGGGAAGTCGATGAGGAAACAGCCGAAGAGATCGCGAAGACTTTCATCGAAGCAATCGCCGCGCCAGAGTATAGCCCCGAGGCCCTGGAGATCCTGCGGTCGAAGAAAAATCTTCGCTTGCTAAAGGTAGCACCTGCTTCACCCGAGCCCGTGATCAAGTCAATCAGCGGGGGCATCCTCGTCCAAACGCCCGACGTGCACCGGCTTACGCGAGATTCCGCGAAGGTCGTCACCAAGCGCCCACCAACGGACGAAGAGTGGACGGCTCTCGAGTTCGGCTGGAAGGTCAGCAAGCACGTGAAGTCGAACGCGATCGTATACGCAAAGGCCGGACAGCTCCTCAGCGCTGGTGCTGGCCAGATGAGCCGCGTCGACTCGGTGAAAGTAGGCGTCATGAAAGCGGTGCTACCCCTGCAAGGCTCCGTCGTTGCGTCCGATGCCTTTTTCCCATTCGCCGATGGGCTCGAGGAAGCAGCTCGTCACGGCATCACGGCGGCCATCGAGCCCGGCGGCTCTGTGCGCGATCAGGAAGTGATCGAGGCGGCGGATCGGCTCGGACTTGCGATGGTCTTCACCGGCATCCGCCACTTCCGCCACTAACCGCGAACCCAGGTCGGCGCTAGATACGCGTAGACCAACACGATCAACCCAAGCACGGACGCCAGGAAAATACTGTGTCGAAGGGTGAAACGAAACAACCGGGCTTCGTCCCCTTGCTTCATACCTGTTGCGGCGGCGGCGACGGCAATGCTCTGAAGACTGATCATCTTCCCCATCACTCCGCCGCTTGAATTGGACGCCGCCATCAAGGTTGGATTCAAATCCAGAGCCTTCGCCGTAACTACCTGCAGATTCCCGAAGAGCGCATTGGCCGACGTGTCGCTTCCCGTAAGGAACACACCGAGCCATCCGAGGAGCGCACTAAAGAACGGAAACGCAGCACCGGTCGCCGCGAACGCGAGCCCGAGGGTGCCGGTCGCGCCCGAGTAGTTCATCAGGAACGCCAGGCCGAGAACGCTCGCAATCGTCAGCATTGAGAATGCGAGCTGCTTCGCGGTCTCGCCGATGATGCCGAACAGCCTGCCGAACGACACACCCAGCACCATCGCAGACAGGAACACCGAAACCATACAGGCAGTGCCGGAGGCCGACAGCAATGCAAGGGAGAACCGCGCAGCATAGGGCGTCGGCTTTGGTACCACCGGAGCAACTTGCTGGACCAGGTTGTGCAAACTCGGCCAGTCGAAGATGACCGTCCCTTTGTTCAATCCAACTTTCACTACATCGACGCCCCACAGCAGAACCAGGATGACGAGCAGAAGATACGGCGCCCACGCGAGCATCACCTCACGGGATGGATGATGCTTGATCTGCATCGCGCTATGCTCGCCCTCGAGATGAAAGGTTCCGTTCGGCTTCCACACTCGCAGTAGCAGGACAAGCACGCCGATTGCCGCGAGCGACGAGAGGATGTCCGTCAGCTGCGGTCCGAGAAAGTTAGAAACGTAGAACTGCATGCCGGCGAACGCAACGCCACAGAGCAGTGCAGCCGGAAGCACTCCCATCAGACCCTTGAACCCGCCCATCACCAACACCAGGTAGGCGGGCACAAACAGCGAGACCGGAGCACAGATGCGGCCCACGTTCGCACTCAGATCCTGCAACGGCAAGCCGGTAATTCCCGCCAGCGTGATCACCGGAATCCCGATGGAACCGAACGCCACGGGAGCCGTGTTCGCGAGCAGGCAAATGCCCGCCGCATAAAACGGCGAGAAGCCGAGTCCCGTCAGCATCGCGGCTGCCACAGCCACCGGCGTGCCGAAGCCCGCAGCGCCTTCAATGAAAGCACCGAATGCAAACGCGATCAGCAGGGCTTGCAAACGCCGGTCCTGCGTGAGCCCGCCCACCGAATCCTTTAGCACTTCAAATTTCCCCGTGGTGAGCGTGAGTCGATAGAGGACCACGGCCCAGAACACCACCCAGCCGATTGGAAACAGGCCGAACATAGCGCCATAGGCCACGGATGAAATCGCAAGAGGCACGGGCATCCCGTACCCCACCGTTGCAACCAGCGCAGCGGCCGCAAGACCTGAGAGAGCGGCCATCCAGGCAGGTTTACGTAACGCAGCAAGCAAGAACAACAGCACAAAAATCGGAATCGCAGCCATCAAAGCAGAGGCAGGCAGGCTGCCGGCGAGAGGCGAATAGGTGTGTTGCCACATGGTGATTGATATCTTGTTTCGAGCCGTATAATTACATCACGATTTTTTTCGTACTCAAGAGGCTCGTTGATGCTTCGTCGCAAATTCCTCGCTTCCGCGCTCTCCGGCCTCGTGATGACCGCGCAATCGTCGACCGAAAAGCTGCCGCCGATTCGCGCGCTGACCCGAGGTCCTCGCTTCCACTGGTTCGGCTATTACCACAAACTACAGTTCGATGCGTCGTCCCGATACATCCTCGGTATGGCGTCACTGCAGCACCCCTATGTCTT
>DASQVJ010000696.1:0-6438 GCA_035640835.1 Bryobacteraceae bacterium | reverse complement strand
GCTGCGCAGGAAACGCTGGCCGGCGTTCTCCAGCATCGACCGTTCCCTTGGAAGAAACGCTCGCTCGCTTCGAAATGCCATTTCCAGTTGGGCTCGCGGACCAGCGGGACCGTCATTGAGAGATACCAGCCAAACGGATTCGTAGCGGCCGGACCAGTGCGGATTGAGGCTGTTTAGCCGGGTCTTCGATTTCCGCCTGGACGGCGTGGACTTCGCTTCGGGCTTGCCGACGCGAGCGACACATCGCAAGTCCCCATCGCGACTCGGGACATGGAAGCTTGCGGCATCGGCACCACAGTACGTAACCAGTGATTCGAGGTACGGCTGCCACAGACTCGCTTCGTCCTTCGCATCCGTCTCGATCTGGAAAAGCTCCTGCAGCTTGCGCGTTTCCGTCTCTCTCACCCGATAGTAGGCATCATTCAGCGTCAGCAGGGTGCAGAAGTTTAGCTGTTCGCGGACCCAATCGAGGTCGGCCAATTCGATAGGAGAGGCGTTCAGCAAGGACTCGTATTGTCGCAGAGACGCAATCAAGCCCTCGGGTGGGAAGTTCCACTGTGCAAGCTCGAGTCCCGCTTCCTGGACCCTGCCGAAGAACGCGAGAGGCTCGGGATCAGGTCGAAGGGTGCGCGCAACGGCTCCCGGGGTAATCCTGGCGAGGAGTTGCACCTGCTGCGGTAGCACACTCTGCTCCTGCAGCACCGCCGAAAACTGCTTGTCGAGTACTGGAACCAGCCTGCCGATTCGCTTGCTCAGATCGAGCAGACCAGCACGGAAACGCTCGCCAAAAACTTGGCCAGAATCGGTAGTCAATTCTCGGCGGCTTAGTCGGGTCAAGATCCAGTTATAACCCAAGCCGAAGCTTTGCGTCGCCGATAAGTTCAGATTGTGCGTAGGTTTAGCGCTTTTTCCAGGTACTCGCGGCTCATGCGAGCACTCAGATGTGGGGGACGGGTGGGGGACGAGTCAAGCTCCACTGTCAGCCAGCCTCGCCAACGTGAGGAGTCCAAATAGGACTTCAGGCCCACGAAGTCCACACCACCGAGCCCAAGGGGGAAGAACAGAGGTCGAGTCATAGGTTCGTGCTTCTCTTCGCGAACCTTGGCGCCGCCGCGGTGCTTGGGATCGACGTCCTTCAAATGAAACTCGACGATTCTCGGTCCCAGCTTCTTCGCGAGTTCCACCGGATCGATGCCTGCCATGGTGATGTGTCCGGTGTCGAGCACGAACCAGACGTGCTTCGGATCCGTGTTGCCCATGATGTAGTCGATCTCTCTGCGGTTCTCGAACTGCGACCACATATGCGCGTGGACCGCGAACTTGAGGCCCTCGGCCGTGGTGCGCCTTCCGATTTCGTTCAGAACCTTGGCCATCGACTTCAAGTCCGCGTCGGTCGTGCCTTCCGGACGCCGCGGTCCCATGTTGATCTTGAGGTGGTCACAGCCGAGCTGTTTGATAAACCGCACCAGACGCAGGTGCTCGTCGACGATTCGGCCGTGCTTCGATTCGTCCTCGAAGTGCATCTCCATCGGTGCGCCATTGGAGATGGTGACGAACCGAACGCCAATCTCCTTGACCTTCTGATCGAGCTCCGCGGGACGCTCCAGATAGTCCGTGAAGTAGTGATAGAAGGACTCCACGTATTGGTACTTCTCCGCCTTCGCTTCCCTGAACGAAAGGAAGACGTCTTTCTCCCAACCACCCCGAGTGTTGGTAGTGATGCCGATGCGGTAACGGTCATCGGCTGCAAAGGCACATACCGCGCCTCCGAGCAGGGAACCAAACGAACGCCGGGTCAAAAGCATGGCTGAAACCTTATCAAATTTCGTCGTGACATCTTGACCGTCCTCGGAGCGTCTTCCTGTCGATGTCTGAAGACCTTTTCGAGCGCTACCGCGTACGTGGCAACTCATTTCGTCTCGATGAGCTCGACCCCGGAGACAAGGCAGGCTTCGATTGCGAAAAAGCCTGTGATGTCCTCAACCACAACCGCGATAAGATCGCTGAGCTGCAGAACCGGCTCATGGCCGAGAAGTCCCAAGCTCTCCTAGTGATCCTGCAAGCAATGGATACAGGCGGCAAAGACCCGACCATCCGCGACGTCCTGGATCGTGTCAACTCGCAGGCTTGCCGGGTGACCAAGTTCAAAAAAGAAAACGATCAGGACAAGCGGTACGATCACCTTCGCCGATTCCATCTCGCAGTGCCGGCCAAAGGAGAGATGGGGGTCTTCAACCGAGCCTATTACGACGACCTGATCAGAGACCACGCTCACGACGAAAAGAGCGAGGCAGAGCTGGCAGTCCCATATCGACAGATCAACGATTTCGAGCGCCTGTTGGATGAAGAGCGAGTTCGAGTGATCAAGATCTTCCTGCATATCTCGAAGGAGGAGCAGAAGCGGAGACTGCAGGAACGTATCGAAGACCCAGAGCGCCATTGGGAGCTGTCGGAATCGGACTTCCGAGAACGCAAGTTTTGGGACGGCTATATGAGGGCGTACGAGCACGCCATTCGAACGACCAACACAGAGTGGGCGCCCTGGTTCGCGGTGCCTTCCGACGTCCGCTGGTTCCGTGACGCCGCTGCCTCGGAGATCATTGCGCGAGCGCTCGAGGAACTGGACCCGCAGTACCCGCCGCCGAAGATTGATCTATCAAAAGTGGAGCTCGATTGACCGGCGCTCGAGTGACCAGTGATATGATCTCGGCAGCCCCTTGTGTGTGCAGGTCTGGAACGCCTTGAAGTATATGAAAAGGCAAGCCATCGTCTCGTCCCGAATTGGACTTTTCTTGACGCTGATTGCTGCGCCTGCATCCTTGGCCCAAAATGCGCACTCCGAGCAGCCGAGTTACGGTTTCGCGAGCGCGCAAAAGATGTGGAAGCAGTACTGCCTCGGCTGTCACCAAGGGAAAGCGGCGGTGGCGGGTTTCGACCTTCTTCGATTCCCGGATGAGCAGGCGTTGCAGAACGAGCCGCGCAAATGGTTTTCAGCGCTGACCAGGGTGCGCTCCATGGAGATGCCTCCGAAAGGGGCTCCGGCGCCAAGCCTCGCCGATCGCGAAAAGTTTGTCGGATGGCTCGATAACAAGCTTCGAACGGCGGCATGTGCGGATGGGATCTCGCCCTTGCCGGCTCCTGTGAAGCGCTTGAACCGAAGCGAGTATGCGGCCACCGTCCGCGATCTGCTGAACATTCACATCAACGCTGCGGCGAATCTCCCGGCCGATGGTGCGGGTGGCGAGGGCTTCGACAATGCCGCCGAGACCCTGTTCCTCTCGCCGATGCACGCCGAGAAGTATCTGGACGCAGCAAAACAGGCACTCGACTATGCGGATAAGGATCCGAAGGCTCGCGGGGTCTTCCTGATCGCGGAGCCTGAGGGCGAAGTGACTGCTGAGATGGCGGCCCGGCGAGTGCTCGACGCGTTCCTTCCGAGAGCATTTCGAAGACCGGTGTCGCAGCCTGAGATCGAGAAGTATTTGGCTTTGTTTCGTTCGGCACAGAATCGCGGGGAGAACTACGACGACTCGATCCTGTACGCGCTCCAGGCAGTACTGATCTCGCCAAACTTCCTGTTCCGGATCCCCGAGGTAAATCGAACGGCCGACCCTCAGGTGAATGGCGACTATGAATTGGCGAGCCGCCTTTCCTACTTCTTGTGGGGCAGTATGCCCGATGAAGCGCTATTCGAGTTGGCATCGCAGGGCCGCTTGAAAGATCCGGAGGTCCTGAAGGCTCAAGTGATCCGCATGCTGCAGGACACGCGCTCGCGCGAGTTCGCCCAGAACTTCGTGGAGCAGTGGCTTGCGACCCGGGAGTTAGGGCGCGATATCAAGCCCGATCCGAAAGCCTTCCCTGCTTACTACGACGCGGAGATCGCGTCCGGAATTCGCTATGAGCCGATCTTGTTCTTCCAGGAGATCCTCAAAGAGAACCTGTCGCTGCTCAACCTGATCGATTCAAAATTTACGTTCCTCTCGAACAAGCTGCAGAAGCATTACGGCATCCAGCTAAAGGAGAAGGTGGGGCAACAGCCGGTACGAGTCGAGTTGCCGGAAGGAACCCATCGCGGCGGATTGACGGGCATGGCGGCGGTGCTCGCGGTGTCATCGTATCCACAGCGTACGAGTCCCGTGCTGCGCGGCAAGTGGATTCTGGAAGCGCTGCTCGGGACACCTCCTCCGCCGCCTCCGCCCAATGTTCCGGAGCTCAAAGAGCACGAGGGCGCGACACCGCAGACCTTGCGGGAGCGGCTGATGCAGCATCGAGCGAACCCAACCTGCGCGAGTTGTCACAACCGCATCGACCCGTTGGGATTCAGCCTGGAAAACTACAACGTGCTCGGGCTATGGCGGACCGAGGACAACGGCAAGCCAATCGACGCGGCTGCGGAGACAGTGGATGGCCGCAAGTTTGAAGGTCCTGAAGGGCTGAAGGCTTACTTGCTTGATCAGAAAGAGACCGTGATGCGGAACCTGACTTCGAAGCTTCTCGGGTACGCGCTTGGACGAGGACTCACGCTGGAAGATCAGTGCACCGTGGATGCCATCGTCCGGGACCTGGAGCACAATAACTACTCGGCGCACACGCTCATCTTTGGAATCGTGAACAGTGTGCCCTTCCAGTATCAGCCGGGAACGGTTCCGGGTAGGCCCGTGACCAGTCAAAATCGCTTTCAGCAGGAGGTCAATCGATGAAGTGCGACTTTCCCTTGTCTCGTCGTGCGCTGCTGCGCGGCACAGGAGCAGCTCTTGCGCTGCCGTGGCTCGAAGCCATGACGCCGAGATCGTCGGCGGCAGCAAAGGCAGGGACTCCGGCGCTGCCGGTGCGTATGGCGGCTCTCTACATGCCGAACGGCGTGCACCCCGACATGTGGACGCCAAACGGCACGGGCCGGGAATTCGAGCTCTCGCCGACACTCGCACCTCTGAATGACCTCAAGAACGAGATCCTGGTGCTGACGAATTTGTGGAACCAGGCCTCGGTTGGCGGCGATGGCCACTACGTCAAGATCTCCGGCTGGCTCACCTCGACGACGATCAACAAGACCCTGGGTGTAGACATCAGCTGCAACGGGACCTCGATGGATCAGGTGGCAGCGCAAAAGGCAGGGAAGCAGACGCCGCTCGCGTCGCTTGAACTGGGCGTCTCGCCTGTGACGACGGGCGTGGACAAGAACGTCGGGTATACGCGAGTGTATGGTTCGCACATCGCGTGGGCTGGTCCGACGACACCGCTTGCTCGCGAGATCAATCCCCGGCTGGTTTTCGAAAGACTGTTGCGTGCCACCAAGCCTCAGGCCGACTCGGCCAAGAGCGATAAGCTGCTGCTCGATCGTGTGCTGGACGATGCTCGGGAGCTAAGGGACAACCTGGGGACGGCTGATCGACACCGATTGGACGAATACTTGTCAGTAGTCCGCTCACTGGAAGAAAGGATTGAGCGAGCTTCGGCACCGGAACGAAGCACTTGGAAGCCGCGCGTCGCGCTGAACCCCGCGGACAAACCGTCGGACCCGAAGGAGTTTGCGGATCATGTACGGCTCATGATGGACATGATCGCGCTGGCGTTCCAGTCAGACACCACGCGCATTGTGACCTTCATGTTCGGCAATGAGGTGAGCAACCAGAATTTCGCGTTCGTGGATGGCGTGAAGGATGCGCACCACACGTTGTCGCATCACCAGAAGGACGCGGACAAGCTTCGGCAGTATCAGATCATCAACCGCTGGCATGTGGAGCAGTATGCGTATCTGCTGCGCAAGCTCCGCGACATGAAGGAAGGCGAGAGCAATGTGCTCGAGAACTCGATGATCCTGTTCGGCTCGGGAATTCGCGATGGTAACCGGCACGATCCGCACAATCTGCCGCTGGTGCTGGGTGGACGCGGCCGAAGAAAGATCGCGACAGGGCAGCATCTGAGCTACTCACCGGACACTCCGCTGTCGAACTTGTACGTTTGCATGCTCGACGCGTTTGGGACGCCGGTGGAGCGATTCGCAGACAGCACGGGCAAACTGACAGGTGTGATGGCATGATGCGTCGACTTTTACAGCTGTTTCTCTGCGCGACGGCTTTCGCGATTGCTGTGTTTGGCCAGTATCCGGAAGCTACGATTACCAACGGCGTGGTCACCGCCAAGCTGTATTTGCCGGACGCTGAGAAGGGCTATTATCGCGGGACTCGGTTCGACTGGTCGGGCCAGGTTTACAGCCTCACAACGGGCGGGCACGAGTATTTCGGACAGTGGTTCGAGCGTTACGATCCCAAGCTGCACGACGCCATCATGGGGCCGGTTGAAGAGTACGGCGTCGATGGCGGGCTCGGGTATCAGGACGCGAAGCCGGGTGAGACATTTTTGCGGATCGGTGTCGGTGCCCTTCGCAAGCCCGAGGAAGCGAAGTACGAGCGTTTTCGAACCTACGACATCGTGGAC
>DASQVJ010000695.1:0-4336 GCA_035640835.1 Bryobacteraceae bacterium | reverse complement strand
AAATGAAACTGTGGGTGCGCTTTGGCCTTCTGCAGATTTGCCCGATCGCCCGTCGAGAAGTTGTCGTAGGCGACGACTCGGTGGCCCGCCTCCAGTAGGCGGTCCACTAGATTACTGCCGATGAAACCGGCGGCGCCGGTTACGAAGCTTGTCATTTCGCCGAGCTCTTAGCTGCTCTTGGTGACAACGCGTGACTTCAATGCGGGAGACACCCTGGGCTCTCGCATCAAAGACAACCGGATGCGAAGAATGTCCTTGACGTTCCGAATGTTGCCGGCGACCAGGTCCAGACGGCTATCCCCGTCGTCGCGCCAGCGGATCGGAATCTGCGCGATCGAATAACCGAAGCGCGCCGCGAGCGCGAGAATTTCGACGTCGAACATGTAGCCGTCGATCTTCTGGGTACGGAAAATCCGCTTCGCTACATCCTGCCGGAAGAACTTAAAACCACACTGAGAGTCCGTGATCCCGGGTAATCCAACCACGGTTTGCATGAACACGTGGAAGCCCATCGAGCCGATCTGCCTGTACAACGGCTGCCTCTTTTCGATTTGGGACTGATTCATCGCACGCGACCCGATCACCACCGGGAAGCCTTCGATTAACGCGGCCATCACTTTCTTCAGCTCGTCAATCGGAACTTTGTTGTCCGCGTCAGCGTAGCCGATGTAAGCTCCACGAGCCTTTTCCACGGCCTCGCGAACACCCCGGCCCTTTCCGAGCCGCTCTTCGTGTCCACAAACCTCGATGTTCGGATCGCTCTTCGACATCTCGCGCACGATCTCGCGAGTTCCGTCATTTCCATCCGCAGCAACAATGATCTGGTACGAATACTGCTGCGATTTCAGGAATGCGATCGCTTCCTCAATTGTGTTTCGGATCCGCTTTGCTTCGTTATAGGCAGGAAGAATGAGGGTTAAGTCTGGGGTCACTTCTCACCGGATAAAAAGTCGAGCCGTATCTCTTGTAAGGACTTAAAAATGATACCAAACCGAAGCAGTTGGAAGTACTGGAAAGTATAGAGCTCGATTTGCTACCTTGACAGCTTGTGCAAAGCGCAGACGTGCGAACTTTAGGCGAAAGACGCTTGTTGATTACCGGGTCCAGTGAGGGCCTTGGTCGAGCGATTGCGGAAGCCTGCTGCCGCGCTGGAGCGAACGTGGTCCTCTGTGCGCGCAGCGAAGATAGACTGCGGAACACCGCCGAGGAACTCACCGAGCAGTTCCCGGATTCCATCATCGCCGCAGAAACGTGCGATCTTTCCGATCCGGATGAGCGCGAAGACCTCGTCGAGTTCGCAAACCGAACGATGGGCGGCATCGACGGGCTTGTCAACAACGCGGCGACCTCCGGCCCCAAAGGCGCGCTCGACGAGATCGATTGGTCCGAGTGGATGGAGACATTCGAGGTGAATCTCCACGCCAGCGTCGATCTGTGCCGTCGCGTGCTGCCGATCTTCCGCAAGCAAGGCTTCGGGAAGATCGTGAATGTCTCCGGCGGCGGGGCCACCTCACCGATGCCGCGCTTTAGCGCCTATGGCGTTTCGAAGGCGGCACTCGTGCGCTTTACCGAGAATCTCGCCGAGGAACTGGCCGGCACGGGCATTCACGTTAACGCCCTCGCACCAGGGATGCTTGCGACTCGTCTTCTCCGCGAAATCGTCGCAGAGGGCGCCGAGCGCATCGGTGAAGGCATTCACAAGCGCATGAGCGACACCGTCGAAAAGGGCGGTGCCTCTTTGGAGAACGCCGCCGAGCTCGCGGTCTACCTGCTTTCGAGGGCGAGCGACGGCATCAACGGCCGTGTCATCAGCGCCGTTTGGGATCCCTGGAGATCGTTGGCCGAGCATATCCAGGAGATCGCCGGGACTGATGTTTACACCCTGCGCCGCATCGTTCCGAAAGATCGTGGAATGGAGTGGGGCGAGTGAACGTCGCCATCATCGGCTGCGGACTGATTGGACAGAAGCGACTCCGGGCTCTGCGCAGCCGCAAGCACGAAATCGTTGCCTGCGTCGACATCGATCGTACCCGCGCCGAGAGCCTGGCTCTGCAGGCACCTGGCGCGGAAGCATTCACCGACTGGCGAGACGCTCTCGACCTGCCTCGTGTGGACGTCGTGATTGTCGCCACCACAAACCGCGACCTCGCAGCCATCACGCTAGCCGCCGTCGAAACTAAGCGACACGCCCTGGTCGAAAAGCCCGCAGCCCGCTCGGTCGCCGAGCTGCTGCCGGTGGTCAAGGCCGCTGAGAAGTCAGGTGCGATTGTGCAGGTCGGTTTCAACCACCGCTTCCACCCTGCGATGCAAAAGGCTCGAGCGATCATCGATAGCGGCGAGCTCGGCCCGCTGATGTTCCTGCGCGGTCGCTACGGTCACGGTGGGCGCATCGGGTATGACCGCGAGTGGCGCGCCGACCCCGAAATCGCAGGCGGCGGCGAGTTGCTCGATCAAGGCGTACACCTCATCGACCTTTCCCGCTGGTACCTGGGAGACTTCCCCGCAGTCTGCGGCCACGCCGCCACGTACTTCTGGAACATGCCGGTCGACGACAATGGCTTCGTTTCGTTACGCACGGCGCAGGGCCAAACCGCCTGGCTGCACGTGAGCTGTACCGAGTGGAAGAACCTGTTCTCGCTCGAGATCTACGGGCGCGACGGCAAGCTCGCCATTGACGGACTCGGCGGAAGCTACGGCGTCGAACGCATCGCGCACTATCGGATGCTTCCGCAGATGGGCCCTCCGGAAACCACGATTTGGGAGTACCCCGGCGAAGACAACTCGTGGCGCTTAGAGCTTGACACCTTCGAGCAGTCGATTGCCGACGGCGTGCCTCGTGGCCCCGGCCTTCGGGACGCGCTCGAAGCCCTCAAGATTGTCGAACAGATCTACCGCAACGCATGATCATCACACGTAGCCCCTTGCGCTTGTCTTTAGGTGGAGGCGGCACCGATCTGCCGTCGTACTACCGGCAGTTCGGTGGATTCCTCATCGCAGCCGCCATCGACAAGTACGTCTACATCACACTCCACCACACGTTTCAGGAAGAGCTGATCATCAAGTACTCGGAGATGGAGCGCGTACACAACGCCTCCGAGATCCGGCATCCGATCATCCGCGAAGCCCTCGACATCACCCAGGTCCGCGACCACAATCTCGAAATCACCAGCATGGCGGATATCCCTGCAGGCACCGGACTCGGCTCGTCAGGCAGCTTCACCACCGCTCTGCTGAAAGCGCTCCACTGCCACAAGAAGCACCTGATCCATCCGTACGACCTCGCTGCACAAGCCTGCACGATTGAGATCGAACGGCTCCGCGAGCCCATTGGCAAGCAGGATCAATACATTGCGGCGTATGGCGGCATCAACTGCTTCGAGTTCTGCCGGGACGAGAATGTGAAGGCCTATCCACTCGCGATCTCGACCGAAACATTGCACAACCTCGAAGACAACCTGATTCTCTTCTTCACCGGATTCTCACGTTCCGCGGGCTCCATCCTCAAGGATCAGGACCAGCGCACCAAAGGCGCGGACTCGTCGATGATCGAGAACCTGCACTTCATCAAAGACCTCGGCCTCCGTACGAAGACAGCGCTCGAAGCAGGTGACCTCGAGTGTTTCGCCGAGCTGATGAACATCCACTGGGAGCACAAGCGCAAACGCTCGAGCGGCATGTCGAACTCGAAGATCGATGAATGGTACGAGCTTGCCCTTCGCAACGGAGCACTCGCGGGCAAGTTGATCGGTGCAGGCGGCGGTGGATTCCTCATGTTCTACTCGAAGGACAAAGTGAAACTCCGGCACGCCATGACCATCGCCGGTCTGCGCGAAGTCCGCTTCCGTTTCGATTTCGAGGGCACCAAAGTGGTGGTCCAATAGTTTAGGAAAGCCATGCAGGTTGTGATTCTCGCAGGAGGTCTCGGCACCCGGCTCAACGAGCGCACGCGTGAGCGGCCCAAGGCACTCGTCGAAGTCAATGGCGAGCCATTCCTGGCTCACCAACTCCGTCTGCTGCAACGCTCAGGCATCGAGCGCGTCCTGCTCAGCATCGGATTCCGCGGCGAGATGATCCAGGACTTCGCAGGCGACGGCCGTGCCTTCGGCCTCCACATCGATTACGTATTCGACGGCCCGGTCCTGCTGGGTACAGCCGGTGCCATTCGCGCCGCGTTCCGTCACCTCGATTCCGAGTTCTTCGTCCTCTACGGCGACTCCTATCTTCCGTGCGAATACAAAGCCGTCGAGCAAGCGTTCCGTAACTCCGGCAAACTTGGCCTGATGACCGTGTATCGCAACGAAGGGCTCTACGACACCAGCAACGTCGAGTACGTCAA
>DASQVJ010000694.1:0-3785 GCA_035640835.1 Bryobacteraceae bacterium | reverse complement strand
CGATATCGGCCGTTTGCTTCTCACGAGGATTCTCCCCGAATTGAATGAGATGCTGGGCAAAGCTGATCGCTTTGTCATAGTCACCGCTAAACGCGTAAGCCGTCACCAGATACCGAATGTTGTGGCCATGGTGCGCGTTCCCATAGGTCTTATCCGCGCGCATGTAGCCGAGCTCGTTTTTGCCCGCCGCATCGAAAGCAGCAATCGCGTCTGCCCATCGGCCGGTTTGCGAGTAAATGTGCCCGGGCATATGAAGGGCGTGCGGGATGTTCGGCACCAGCTCTGTGTACCGCTTGCAGCTCGGCCATGCTTCCTGGGCAAAGCTCGAGCCCTCCCAACCATGAATTACATAGTGATGAACGCCGGGATGCTCGGGAGCTTCCACCAGAAGCTGTTTCAGGATGGCGACCGCTTCGGTGCTTCCGGATTCCCTGGGCTTTTTGTCCGGCAACACGAACCCTCGCATGATCATCAGCGCCAGATAACTGCGCGCCTCAACCTCTTTCGGATACTTTGCGAGTAACGCTCTTAAAGCACCCACAAATCGATCATCCGCCTTGTCGATGTCACCCAGCCGCCTTGCCGCGACGGCATCGATGTAGAGCTTCTCGAGTTCCGTGGCTCGACCAGGAATCGCCGCAAGCTCCTGCGCTTTGCGAGCGGCCCTTTCCGCCCGTGGGTTGACTCTGGCCAGCTTGCGTCCGAACCACTCGTACTGTGCATCGATCTGAAACCGCGGCCGATAATCGCCGCTGGCTACCATGGCGACGCCGAACCAGGGCATGGGAGCGTCCGGATCGAGTTCCGCGGCTTGCAGAAAGCTTCTCTCTGCTTCCAAGGCCCAGAACGAGTGCATTTGAGCGATTCCCTGGTCGAAAAAGCGCTGCGCTTCAGGGTTCTTGGTGGTGATCGGGAAGTGGACGGTTCCCTGTCCTTCCAGGATGCGAGCCGGAAGCTTGGGAGCACCCGCGTTCGGCGGAGGAACACAGGCATCGGCGACCTTGACTTCTTTCGAACTCGACTGGCCGGCCACGAATGACATGGCCGTTAAAAACAGGACGAGACTGCGTGACAGCATCACTGGTTCTCCCCTAAAAACCGCTCGACAAATGCCGACAGTTGGTCAACCCGCACCTCGGAACCCTCGACAATACCACCGAGGGTTCGGTCCCTTCGGATCACTGCCGTAATAGCGTTATGCCCGATCGCACCTTCGTCAGGCCAGAAGATCAGGCCAAAGCTCTTCCCAAATTCCGCGATGTCTGCCACAGGACCCGTAAGCAGCCGCCATCCCTCGGCATCCGCACGCCAATTCTTCGCGTACTCGGCGAGAACGCCGGATGTATCGTGCTCCGGATCAATTGAGATAGAAACGAGCATCAAGTTGCGGCCCAGATGGTCGCGGAACTTTCTTTGTAGGAATGCGAAATTCGAGGAAAGGCGTGGGCACACGTTTGCCACAGGGCATCGCGTGTATATAAACTGCAGGACAATGATTTTGCCCTTAAATTCGCTCAAGCGCGTCGGACGGCCAATCTGGTCTACCAATTCAAAATCTGGGACCAGGGCTCCGGTTTCCAAGGGCGCTTTCCTGCTGTAAGTGTCAGCTCCGTCCGAGATCACCGCAACGTCCGTCGCGAGCGGTGGTTGCCCCTTCCAATCCGTCCGGAAGCGAACACGACTGCCGAGGGTCAGAATGGGTGCCGGCTCACGGAACGCAAACTCCATCGCCATCGCGGGCATGTGTTTCGGAATTGGGCGGTGCGCCACTCGTATGGAGCCGGACTTCACTTCCAGCAGGATTCCGTCAACAGTAGAAGTCTCAGCTTTGCAAGGAGTTAGAGAGAATGCGATGCCCGCAATGAAAAGCCCCGCCAACTGTCGTGATGGGCGAAACTGCGAATCGTTGCGATGGACGCTCACACGGGCCCTGGAACACCAATTATGACACCGAAGTGAAGGTTTTAACGCAACGTTTGTAGAAAGGACGGATCCGGACGTGTTAACCTCAGCCTTCAGGTTGCATTCCGGGGGCTGTGTCGTTTGGCTCGAAGGTATTGGTGTGTCGAATTGGTTTTGAATTCCACAAACCGGCGCTGTTTGGGTACCACCCACGTTGGATTTTGACCTTACTTAAGGGCTACCCTACTGGCCGTTGAAACTCTTTCCGATATCTTCCCAGTACGACTCGAACTGAATACCATTACACCCCCTTTGTGGACGGCTATCACCCCTTAGGGTTTATTGCCTATATCCGCAAAAAACGGGATAACTTTGACATGGTGAGGGGTTAACATAGCGTAGGGCAATTTCTTCATGCGCTGTCTCTACTGCAAGAAGAGGATCGGGGTAGTTCGTATGCTCGCCGACCGTGAGTATTGCTCACGGGAACACAGGCGAGCGATGCGTGCTCTGTCCGCACGTGCAGTCCGCGATACGGATGACGAAGATCTCATGGAAGTTTGGGCAATGTCCATGCGGCCCAACGAAGAGGCCCTGCGACGGCCCGTCCAGAATCCAGCTTCCACGGCGGCTTTTGGTTTTCTGATCGTTTTGGCGCTGCTCATCGGCTCTATGGGTCTTATCGGCCCGACTGGCACAAGTCCGCAAATAAGTTCTGTCACTGCCCCTATTGAAGAGATGCGGCGCGTGATTCGGAATCATGCTGCCGTGAAATACACCGACAAGTTCGACCAGGGTATCCGGCACTGGATGCCGGTAGGCAACGGCCGTGCGGACTGGACGTTCCGCGACGGTTTTGCCCAACCTGCCCGCCTCCGGCTGTGGCGTGAAACGCTCAACATGACGGACTACCAGCTCGAGTTCGTCACGCAGCTCGAGAAGAAAGGCGTCGGTTGGGCGTACCGAGCCAGCGACGAAAACAACTACTACGCGGGCAAGCTTTCCGTGACTCGACCTGGCGCACTCCCGAAGGTAGATCTTCTGCGCTATGCCGTGGTCGACGGCAGCGAAGGGCCTAGAGTCAGCCAGCCAATCCCCTTGGTGCTTCGCGAGGACACTCTCTATCGGGTAGTCGTGAACGTACGCGGTGCCAACTTCAACACGACGGTGAATGGCAAGATGGTCGATGTCTGGTCCGACAAGCGCCTGGCGAGCGGCGGTATCGGCTTTTTCGCCGACAAGGGCGAGCTCGCGACCCTGCGATGGGTTACCATCTCGCACCGGGACGACTTTCTCGGCCGCCTGCTGTCCTACATCGGTCTAATCCAGCCGATCCAACCCCTCCGCTACACGGCGGTTCTTCCGGTAGCGCCGTTCTAGACGCCTCTTCGATCTCCCCACAGGTCGATGTGGACCCGCGGTGAGTATCGGAAGTGGTGCTTTTTGCAGAGTTCCGCAATCCATCTGCCTCGCTCCGCGATTTCGCCTGGGGTCGTTCCTAAGGGCATCAGAACAACCCTTGCGGGGTCGCCCTCCACTTCGCGGATCATCTCGAGAACCTCCTCGACGTCGCGCTCCTCGGCCAGCACGAACTTGAGCTGATAGGGATACCGCATCAGCTCACGGATCACGTCGGGGCGCCACCGAAGGCGCTCGTGCTGATCGGCCCAGCGGCCGCTGTCCCGCGTCGACGGCGTCGAGTTGGACAGTTTCGGGCTAATGCTCATGAGATCGCATTGAACGGGCTCAAATACGGTCCCTGCGGTCTCGATCGTGATGTGCTGCCCGATGCGCTTGAGGGCCGTGGTGAGCTCGACGACCTGCTTGAAGATCATCGGCTCGCCGCCTGTCAGCACGGTATACTCGGCACCATACTCCCGGAC
>DASQVJ010000693.1:0-4667 GCA_035640835.1 Bryobacteraceae bacterium | reverse complement strand
CCGGCTTCAGCGTTAAACCGACGGACTCGCAAGGCCGAATCAACCATGAGAATCGGTACGGTGACGAACTAAGGAGATTCTTGAAGTCGCTGTTGGTGGCGTTCAGCTCCTGGTTGCGGCTTTGCAATTCCTCGTTGACAGTGGTGAGTTCTTCGTTGGCGGACTGAAGCTCTTCTTTTGTGGTGCTCAGTTCCTCGTTGGTCGATTGGAGTTCCTCATTGGCACTGCGGATCTCTTCATTCGCCGCTCGAAGTTCTTCGGCGTGAACCTCGTACTGTTCACGGATGTCCCGGAGGTACTCACGCAGTTCTGCCAGCTCGGATTGCAAATCTGCAACCTGTTCATCGGTGGATGGCGGCGCGTTTTCGCTTCCAGCTTGAACTTCCTGGTTGGGCCTCTCGCGCAGAAAAACGACCAGATACAGGCGCTCTTCAGCGTTGCTTCCTAAAACCGGCGTCACTTCCAGGCTGACTTCCTGGAGCAGTCCGTCAATCTCCAGATGTATTCCGTGCTCCTTGGCTACCACGTTGGTGTCTGCTGCCCGGTGCAAGGCACGTCTCAAGGGAAGGACGAGATTCTCCTTAGCCATTCGGAGCAAGTTGAGCGTTGCTTCGCCAGGCGCGGGATCGAGGTACGAGCTGGTATGACCGCGGAATTGGACGATCTGCATTTCCGTATCCACAATCAACGCATCAGGTGAATAGCGGCTTTGGATGATGCGCTCAAGCTTTTTCTGTAATTCGAACCATGAGCTAACACCTGGGCCGTTCGCCTGGGTGGGGAAGTCTCCAGCGGGGGCTCCCAAGCTCAGTTCGGCCGGAAGCCTCGGAGTCACTTCTTTCCGGGCGAAGATTCGCTGTTGCTTGTCAATGACGAGAAAAAGGTCGGCCGCCGCTGCCGTGCTCTCGGCCGTTCCCAGCATCAACAAACCGGTGGGCTTGAGGGCATAGTGAAAGATCGGAAGCACGCGGTTCTGAGCCTTCGTATCCAGGTAAATCAGAAGGTTGCGACAGCTGACCAGGTCGAGGTTTGAGAACGGGGGATCCTTCGTGACGTCGTGCCTCGCGAAAATGCAACTCTCGCGAATCACTTTACTGATCTGATAACCGGAGTCGACTTTCGTGAAAAAGCGGCGCAGGCGCTCGGGCGAAACGTCACCCTCGATGATGGCGGAATAAATGCCATGGCGTGCCTTGTCCAGGGCTAGGTCGCTGATATCAGTGCCGAAGAGCTGAAGCGGAACGGGCAGTTGCTTGTCCTGCAGGACCTCGAAGAGGCAGATTGCGATGGAGTACACCTCCTCGCCCGTTGCACAACCTGGAACCCAAACTCGAACAGGCTGTTCGCTCCTGCCCCTGTCGCCTAGCGCTCCCGCAAGGAGCTTGGTCAAAGCTGCAAAGCTTGCGGGGTCGCGAAAAAAACTAGTGACGCTAATGAAGAGATCGCGGTAGAGCTCCCGGACCTCTGCAGTGTGCTGCTCGAGGTAGCGAGCATACTCCGCCATAGAATCAAATCGCAGCATCATCATGCGGCGGCCGATTCGACGGCGAACGGTCGTCCCCTTGTAGTGTGTGAAGTCGACCTTCGTCGAAGCATGAAGAATTGCAAAGATGCGGCGGAGCTCGCTTTCACCTTCCGGCAGAGTTTCGGAACGCGCGTCCCCGGGCTGGCTGGGGATCAGATACGGGTGCCGGGCAAGAGAAGCTAACTCCTTGGCGATGGCAGCAGGCGAGAGGACGTAGTCGACTGCCCCGGTCGCGATCGCGTTGCGCGGCATGCCTCCAAAGCGAGCCGTGAGTTCGTCTTGCGCAAACGTGATGCCGCACTCCGCCTTGATCGCTCTGACTCCCAAACTGCCGTCCGAAGCATTCCCGGAGAGAACGACACCGATGGCGCGGCTTCCCTGGACGTCTGCAAGGGACCGGAAGAAGATGTCTATGGGCAAATGAAGCCCCGGTTCCCGAGCCGCCAGTCGAAGAGTGCCGTCTTTGAGCTCCATACTCTTGTTCGGCGGAATCACATAGACGTGATCCGGTTTTACGGTTACACCGTCCGATACCGTGATCACCTGCATCTTCGTCAGAGGTGCGAGCAGATCCGGCAGCAGGCTTTCATGCTGAGGATCTAAGTGCTGAACGAGGACAAACGCCATTCCTGTTTTCTCAGGCATGGCTGCAAGCAGCTGCCCGAAAGCCTCAAGACCGCCCGCCGAGGCTCCGATGCCCACGATCGGAAACGGATTGCCTCGGGGAGGGCTGATGTCAGATTCGGTGACATGAGCAGCTGGCGAAACAGGGTTGCCTTCAGGCTTGTGAGGAACTTCCATTCTGAGCAATGTCCTCCGGCGCGAGGTGCGAGCATGATGTAGCCAGAGGAAGAATCACTGCTTGGTTCAGTATAGGCTCGAAAGCGACCTGATAGGGGGCCATTATCCTAAACGTGCCTTCACTTGCTCGCTCAGACTTTTTCCGTCGATCCTTTTTCCTGCCAGGCGCGCCTGAACGGCTTTCATCACGAGGCCCATCTGTTTGGCGGACGTGGCTCCGGTTTCGGCCATGGCCTCCGTAATCGCGGCCTCGACCTCTTCCGGAGTCGGCGCGGAAGGAAGATAGCTTTCGATCATACGAAGTTCCTCTTCTTCCTTCTCGGCCAGCTCAGGGCGGCCGCCTTTCCGAAACATCTCGGCTGATTCACGACGCTGCTTAATCAAGGTGTTCAGGATCTGCATCTCGGTCGCATCATCAAGCGGCTTGCCGGAGTCTACTTGATGCTTTTGAAGCGCCGTTTTCACCATGCGAAGCGTCGAGAGCTTGGCCTCGCTCTTTTCTTTCATGGCGGCGACCATTTCCTTCTGTATCTGGTCCAGGAGTGGCATGTACGCTTGATATTCTAAGAGTTTCCAGCCTGCCATGCACATTCGAAAGCAGCGATTGCTGACGCCGGGGCCTACAGCACTCTACCCCAAGGCTCTGCACGCGATGATGGAATCCGACATTCATCATCGGACCGAGGACTTCCGAAGGCTCTACCGGCAAGTTCTGAGCGATCTCAAGGAACTGATGGGCACCTCGGGCGATGTGCTTTGCATGGTTGCCTCGGGAACGGGCGCGATGGAAGCGTCCGTGACGAACTTCTTCTCGAAGGAAGACCGGGTGATCGTGTGCAGCGCGGGGAAGTTCGGCGAGCGCTGGGTGGATTTGGCGAAGGCTTTCGGGCTCGACGCGATCGTGTTGAACGCGGAATATGGATCGGCTGTGCCGGTCGATGCGGTGGAGCGGGCATTGGCAGAGAACCCGGAGGTACGGGGTGTGTTCGTCCAAGCGTCCGAGACATCGACAGGTGCGGCTCACGATGTGAGGAGCATGGGGCTGGCGATCCGCAAGACGGAAGCGATCTTCGTGATCGATGCGATTACGGGTCTTGGGACTATGCCCTTAGATATCGACGGCTGGGGGCTCGACGTTGTTATCAGCGGGTCGCAGAAATCGTTCATGGTGCCACCGGGACTAGCGTGGCTCAGCATCAGCCAGAAGGCCTGGGCGCGCTACGAGCGAGCTGATTTGCCGCGGCTGTATTTCGATTTGAAGCTCGAGAAGAAAAACGCGGAGAAGGGCGAATCGGCGTGGACGCCGGCGATTCCATTGCTGCTGGCGCTAAGTGAGTCGCTCAAGTACATCAAGTCGGTCGGCATGGACAAGCTGGTGGAAAATGCTCAGTCGCTTGCAAAAGCTATGCGTGCGGCCGCGGTTGAGCTTGGACTCGAGTTGTTTGCTCCCGATGCGCCCTCGTCGTCGGTGACCTCCATTCGTGCGCCGCAAGGCATCAGCTCGACTGCGATCGTCAAAGAATTTCGGACACGCTTTGACTCGATCATCTCGGATGGACAAGGCTCGATGAAAGGCGCGATGTTTCGGATCGCGCACCTCGGCTACTACGACTTTCCGGACTTGTTTGCACTGGTTGCAGAATTGGAATTGATCCTCGCCGGCCTGGGACACCCGGTTGAATTCGGTCGCGGTGTGGCGGCTGTGCAGCAGGTGTACGCGGAAATAGCTGGTCTGAAGCAACCGAGCCTGCAGAGCGTTTAGGATTTATGAAAATCGTCGTCGCGGGACCGCTTGCGCCGGCTGCTCTCGAACTCCTTCGATCGCACGATGGGGCTCAGGTGATTGAGGCGACCCCGCAGGATCTCGCACAACACATGTCCAACGCCGATGCGCTGATCGTGCGCAGCGCGGCGAAGGTGACGAAAGAAGTGATCAGCCGCTCGCCCTGCTTGCGCGTGATCGGACGAGCCGGGGTGGGTGTCGATAATGTCGACGTCCAGGCTGCGACGGCCGCGGGCGTGCTGGTTACGAACGTGCCGGGCGGCAATGCTGTCTCGGTTGCGGAGCTGACGCTCGGCCTGATGTTGAGCCTCGCCCGCAATATTCCGGAGGCGAACAGTGCTACTCGCGAGGGGCGATGGGAGAAGCGGCGCTTACTCGGCACGGAGCTTCGGTATAAAACACTCGGCGTGATCGGGCTCGGCAGCATCGGGCGCGAGGTGGTGAAGAGAGCGTCGGCATTCGAGATGCGGATCCTCGCCTACGATCCGTTCGTGAGTACGCAAACGGCTGCGGAACTCAAAGTCGACCTGGTGAGCCTGGATCGCCTGTATGCGCAGA
>DASQVJ010000692.1:0-8407 GCA_035640835.1 Bryobacteraceae bacterium | reverse complement strand
GAGCGAAACGAGGTATATAGCGCCTAACGGATGATCTTTGCTGATGTCCGGCACTGCCAGCCATCGGCCATCCGGAGACCACGCTAAACCCAAAGAATACGCACCGTTCAGATCAGCAACTTTCCGTTCTGGGCCACCGAGCGCCGGAACGAGGAAAACGCTGGAGCGCCGTGTCGAGAGCTCGGTTCTAACGAATGCGAGATAACGACCATCGGGAGACCACGCAGGCTGGCCGTAGTCACCACGCCCTTTCGTAAGCTGCAGGGGAGCCCCGGCATCGACCAGCTTCACGTAGAGGTTCGACTCGTCTCGCTTCTCGCCATTCCAGATGAACGCGACTTGTTTGCCATCTGGCGATAAAACAGGAGCTACCTCGAGTCCCGGGAACGTAGTGACGGGAACTGTCCTCGAGACATGCTCGGTATTTGATCGCGTGAATCGAAACCATGCGACACCGACTACCAGAACAAGCACTGCAAGCACGGCCGTAACGAGCGAGATTCTGTGTTTCGCTTTTGGGGCAGTTACCGCATCTACTCCCTGCAGACTTCCGGAATCCGACACCTCACGGAGTTCTTCGAGAAGAATTCTGAGGTCTCGCATGTCCTGGATGCGACGCTCCCGGTCCTTCCGGAGGCTACGCGCGATGATGCTCTCGATTTCCCGCGGCAAGTCCGGAGCAACATTGCGGAGCCGAGCCGGCTCGGTCGCAAGAATCGCGGATATTGTTCCACGGGGGGAGCTGCCCTCGAACGCCCGCCGTCCGGTGAGCATTTCATAAAGGACAGAGCCGAATGAAAACATGTCCGAGCGAGCGTCAACATCCCGTCCTTCGACTTGTTCCAGAGACATGTAGGCAGGTGTTCCGACAATCACTCCATCTTTCGTCCTGGGCCGATCGGACATGGCCAGCGTTGTCGTTGTCAGACAGCTCGAATCTCCGGTCTCCGCAAGTTTAGCCAGACCGAAATCGAGCACCTTGACAAGCCCCTCGTTGGTGACCATGATGTTGGACGGCTTCAGGTCGCGATGAATAATCCCTGCGGAGTGCGCCCTGGCGAGTGCATCCGCAATCTGAACTGCATATCGGAGAGCCACTGAAAGCTTCAGCCCCTTGCGGCCTATGAGATCATCAAGCGTCTTGCCCCGCACAAACTCCATCACGATGAAGAGTGTGCTGCGGGATTCCACTATGTCGTGAACCGTAATTATGTTGGGATGCTGCAGCGCGGATGCGGCTTTTGCCTCCTGAATAAAGCGCTGCACTCGAACGGGGTCGGACACGCATTCCGGAGCCAGGAACTTAAGAGCGACAAACCGGTCAAGGTGCTTGTCCAGCGCTTTCCAGACGCTTCCCATTCCACCGTCGCCCACTTTTTGGGTGATTTCGTAGTGTGCGAAGGTTTCGCCGACCATCTCGCTCCTTCAAGCAATCGTGTGTTATTTTGCGAGTTTTTTTGCTTTCGTATTTTACGGGATATTGCCCGGCGGAAGTGGGCTGATTGTCGCGGAACAGCGCAGATTCGTGGTCACCTTCTGGTGGCCGACCGGACTCAATCGCGGTGGGGACGTCCGTTGCCGAACGCCGCGGAGTCGGCCCGGCCCCGAGGTGCTTGTGCTACTGCGAGTCGGAACTGGAAACGCCTGAAACGGCTAGGCACTGTCGGTAATGTGAGGTCTCATTACCGTCGATGATCCGGAGCGCGTTTTCGAGTGCGGTGATCTGCCGCCGCAGAGCCTAATAACGCGGGTGGCGCTGACCACCGTTTCCGATGGCAGCGCCACTGGGGATCGCGAATTTTAGCGAGGGTTGCTCGCAATCTTGGCGTTAACGGCCGTGGCCACCGCCACCGCCGCCGTGGAAGCCTCCACCACCGAAGCCGCCTCCACCACCGTGGAAGCCGCCACCACCGAAGCCGCCTCCGCCCCCATGGAAGGCGTTACCGCCGTGGAAGCCACCGCCGCCGTGGAAGGCATTACCGCCGTGGAAACCACCTTCATGGAAGCCGCGACCGTCATGGATGCCGCCGCCGGCGAAACCGCTATGGCCGTGGAAGTCAGCCGCGCGGTGACCACGGAAGTCACGATCGAAGTGATGGTGGAAGTGATCTCGATCTCCGAAGCCAAAGAAGAACGGATCCCCTGCCAGGAAGAATGGTGAGTAGAATCCATATCCGAACGGGCTGTAGAAGAACCCATCCCCAGGGAGCCAGGTATAAGCGGAGTACCATGGATCCCAATACCAGCCAGTCCCGGACCAGCCACCATTCATATAGGTCCGTGCCGCGTCGACATTAGCTTCCGCGAGGTAGCCGGACCGCAAGTTACTCCAGGCGTACAGATCGTCGTTGTACTTCTTCTTGTCGAATTTCTGCGCCTTTTGCGAACCTATGGGGTTGAGGTCGAGCTCATGTCCCCCCTTTACCTTGACGTCGTTGCTGCCTTCGTGGACCACGGCCAAGCCGTCGAACACACGTAACTGGCGCCGATCCGCATCAAAGCCGTACAAGCCCGGCTTCACAACCTGTATATTCACACCGTCTTGAATGATTCGGAGATTATTTTGCGGACGAATGTCGGCGACCTCCACCGTCGCGCTACCCTTGTCCAACCTAACCTGTGTGTTGAGAAGATCGGCTGAAGTCATCTGCATTGAGCTGCCGTCGCCGAGCCTCAAGAAGACACCCGGTGTCAGCAGGACCTCTACCTTACCTTTACCAACATTGAGCGACTGCCCAGGCTGCAATTGGGCTGTGCCCACCGCGTTTGTGTCGATGGGTTGTGTGCCGATTGAGGCCTGCCCTTCGACATAATTTATCGTGCCTGGTCGGCCTTGATTTGCGGCCCAAGCAGGCACCGCTACAATCGCAGCCAGAAAGAGGGCTCCGATTGTTTTGAACCTTGACCGTTCCATATCTCTTTCAAACTCCTACTAGTTGGATGCGGTCCTTCAATTGCTGGGCGTTTTAAGCCGCAGGATGCTTGAAAACGAACAGAATCCAGATGAAACGGCTTTTCGTATGCCGGCTCAAAGCAATCCAGCGGTCAGGGGGTGATTCCGAGTTCCACGCCTTCAAGCGTTTGCGGGCCTTAAGCGGCTGAGTGACGGGAGCACACTTGCCAGCTCACAACAGCACAAATGTTCCGGTGGCGACCATCCTAGCTTTCATTCATGAGGCAACCCGACGGCACGAAGGAGAGAGGTGAAACGTTGATCACCGTGCAGACGCAAAAACCGCTGATCCACACCGAGCCAGCGCAGCTTCTGGGACCGCACTTCCATGCCGCGTTTTAGCCAAAGGAACGCCTGCTCCCGGTCACCCAGACCGCTGTAAACCCCCGCGAGTTCAACGGGAATGGCGAGATCATCGCGTACCATTTCCCGCAGCTCTTGCAAGTGTTCCTTTGCCTTGGCGATCCGCCCGCTTCTGGCAAATGTATAGGCGAGATGCCCGAGAATCCAGGTGTCCTTCGGGTTGAGGACTCTGGCGCGCTGCTGACATTGAATGGCTTCTTCGTACCTCCCCTGCGCAGCGAGTGCGATCCCCATATGCGTCAAAGTGCCAGGAGTTTCCTCAAGCTCGAGACTTTCCGCAAGCGGTCTTAGAGCTTCGTCATAGCGGCATGCCTGAACGAAGGTTCCACCGATCGCAGTTCGCAATATTCGTGATGTTGGATCCATCGTCAATCGTTGCCGGAGCAGTTCGAGGGAATCGTCGTAACGCCCCATCATATTCAGGTAAAGCGACGCGTAGTCCACCGTAATCGCCGTACTCGATGGATCAAGCTGCAGAGCGCGAACGAACTCGACCTCGGCAGACTTCCAGTTCCACACTGTGAGCTGAGCCCTCGCAGTCGCGTGATGCGCCGCGGCCAGCGAATCATCCAGTTCCACGGCTTTTGCGGCTGCAACGGAGGCGAGTGTCGGCAGGTCTCGTGATCGCTGGGTTCCGATTTCAATCAGACGTGAATAGGATATGGACAGATCTGCGTAAGCGGGCGCGAAGCCAGGATCCTTCCCCAGGCACAGGAGATACTCGTCAATCGCATTTGTGATCATCGCTACAGTGCCGATCGAAGTGAAATGCTTTGCCCTGACGTAATGGGCCTGCGCGTCGGGTATTTTGCTGCTCGCGGCCGAGCGGGTTCGCGGAGAATCGGTGGTTGCTTGCCTGCTTTTCGTTTGCACTGCAAGCTCACGCGTCAACGGCAACCGCGGGATAGCCAGAACTGCAAGAAGAAGGCAGACCGACGCTGCGATCAAGGCAGATCGGGAAGCGAACGCCAGTCGTTGCCGCGTAGAGGAGTCCTTGCTTGCAACTGTTTGTACTTGCCCGGACTTCAGGTTGTTCTCTTGGGCCAGCTCGAGGCCAGCGGTCGGGCGCCGGTCCTCTAAAACGGGAACGTAGGTGCCCTTCGGGACAGTGATCAGGATTCGGTCGGCCAATCCTTCCGTCGCGTAATACGTGGTTAGTCTGGCGCGAAGCTTAGTAGCCTCTGTTCGGACGGTGGAGTCGGCCTGCGGGTCATATTCCTCACGTTTGTCGAATACCTCGATTGCAATCACGTACTCCTTGATGCGATCCGTTTTTCCTTCGAGTGTCTGTTCGACGACATAGCGCAGGAATCTGGAGATACGCGGCGATCTCGCGAACAGCGCGCTTGAAAGGATTCTGTCCAGCTCCTCCCGGACTGCCGAGATGTCCTGAGCAGGCATGGAATGGTTCATTTTGCTCCAGTTGGATCCGTTGTACAACCCAAAATCAAACGTCGATCAGACTCCCGCCGATGGCGGCGCCAGAACAAACTTGCTGGGTCCGGGCAGGACCGATTGTCACGATCCTCTCGATGGGGCCATGTGCCGGTAATCACTGACGTCTTCAAAGGCGACCGGCCGGCTAGATCGTGTGAGTGGCGGTTACTGAAGGCTCAATAGCGATCTTCTGCCCGGGAGTGGCGACCCATCGCATCGCCGAAGGGACTTCTCAAAGGAGGTTAAGTTCATCATGATCAGACAACGACAGGAACTCGGCGTTGCTTTGGCAACGCTCCTCGCCCTGGCAGCCTTCGGATCCGATACAGAAGGCGTACTCAATCCACCGAATACCGGGATGGCCGACCCGTCCGCACTCATCAACGCGTTCGATCGGTTCGTCGAAAGTGGCGGAGGAAGCGGCATTATAGTCCTTTCCCTTTCGAACCTCCGCGGGCTGAGCGGTGAATCCGCGAACGCCGGCGGGAGGGTCAGGGTCGATCTGACAACGGGCAGAGTTACGTCAACCGTCAGAGGGCTGCCGCGGGACAGGTCGTTCGAGTTATGGTTGATTGACAACCGCCCAAGCCCGGGTCACACAACATTCGCTGAAGCGGGCGATGTCCTGCTGAAGGTAGACACCTATGCAGCGGGTGCGCCCGGAGTGCATACGCTGTCTGCACTACTCGGGTCTGCGGCCTTTGGGGCTTTCTTCCCTGACCGGGCGTTTGTCGTGCCGGCCGGCGGGAATCCGAAGGAGTCGTTCGTGCTGACCGGTCCTGGGGTTTTCTTCGATCGGCTCCGGCGGCGGCAGGTCCGCTTTACCGATGATGCGGCCGCCACGCTTGGCTTCGATCCGGCTTCCATTGCAACACGATCAGCCAATTTCGCAAGGCTTGTCGCACAAGGACGCCAATTATTTCTGAAAGAGAAATTTAACGGCAACGGACGGTCGTGTGGAACGTGTCACGTGGAGAGCAACAACTTTACCATCGATCCGGCATTCATTTCCACGTTGCCGCGCACCGATCCTCTCTTCGTGGCGGAGACCAATCCGGCGCTTGCTGATCTGGAAAGGCCTGACCTGATGCGCAGCCTGGGCCTCATCCTCGTGAACGCTGACGGATTTGACCGGCGAATGGGGTTTGTACTTCGTTCTACTCAAAACATTCAGGCACTGGCTAACTCAACCACACCTCAAGACCCGAACTTTTTCATCGACTTCAGCACCAATGGGCGAAATCCCAATCCCCCTGAACGTCTTGGCTGGGGCAACGACGGGCCGCCACTCCGGGACTTCGCGTTGGTTGCGATTGCACAGCACGCCACCAGAACGATGAACCGAATGCGAGGAATCGACTTCCGAGTCCCAACCGATGAAGAACTCGATGCCCTGGTAGCCTATCAGCTTTCGCTCGGTCGCCAGGAGGATTTCATTTTGCCGGCGCTGGAGCTGAAAAGCAGTCTCGCCAGCAACGGCAAGAGATTATTTTTGGACAGCGGCAACCTGTTGGAGCCGGGCCACAAGAACTGTAATGGTTGCCACTTCAACGGTGGCGGGACCGCCGGAATGTCCTTCAACCCCGCGACGCGAGGCTTCCCGAAGGTAGACGGCAGTCCCGCAGGTTTCAATGTTGCCTTCACAACAAATGTGAACGACACACCGCTCGCCCTGAGGCTCGGGCTGCCACGCGATGGCGGCTTCGGACTACTTCCCACAATCTTTGGTTCTTTCGGCAATACGGAGGATCTTCCGCCGCCGTTCGGCCACCTTGAACTGGAGGAATTCAATAGCCCGCCGCTGATAGAGTCGGCTGATACAGGTCCATTTTTCCACAATCATACGGTTAGGGACCTGGAGTCCGCCGTGGCGTTTTATGGGACACCGGCTTTTCAGAACGGCTTTGTAAATGGTGGAGTACCGGTAAAGATCAGCGGCGATCCAAACGATCCGGAAGTGCAGGCAATCGCTGCATTCCTCCGGGTGCTGAACGCGCTCGAGAACATCCGATCGTCGATCAATATCGCCGGTCGCGCGCGGCAGATGGGCACTGATGCCGAGGCGCGGGAACTGGCGGTGCTGGCGCTTGCGGAGGCTGTGGATGCGGTCCAGGTCCTTTCAGAGGGGGCGCTGGCGAAGACTCGTGAGCCTGGCATCCTTTCGGCTCGTGCACATCTGATTGCGGCAAGAGTTGTCCTGGAGGTGGGTGGGCGGCTGCCTTCTCGACAAGCCATTGAGCATGTGCTCGAGGTCGCGACAGACAGATTGCGGGCAGCGCGGGCGGCGCTGGCCGATCCAGCTACCCTGCCGATCACCTATCGGAATTGACTGTCACGCTCGTTTTGATGGTCGTCGGACACACGGGAGACAAAGGACTGGCGGTACGGCAGGTACGAAAACCCTGTAGCTGAATCTGATCCATGCACACCCAGCGATCTGCACTATGGTCATAATGCATCATGCCGTCGCGCCCCGGCGGACGGCAGTGAATCGGCATCGCGGAGTTGCTAAACTGTGGCTCCTGGGAGCGGATTCGGAAGGCATTATGGGTCCAGACCGCTTCAAGACAGTGGACACCCTCTACCGTGCGGCACGGGCGCTGCCTCCTGAGCGGCGATTGCAATTCCTCGACGTAGCATGCGAAGGTGACGACGATCTGAGGACGACGGTGCAATCGCTGCTCGCGAACGAAACGCCGGACTCGGACGCCACCTTGCTGGTCTCGCGGCAACAGGTCGGCATGGAGCGCTTCAGGACTTCGCAGATCATCGGCGGACGTTTTGAAGTGCTGGATCTGCTTGGGTCCGGCGGGATGGGTGATGTTTATGAGGTGAAGGACGTGCAGCTGTCCGAGCATGTCGCACTCAAAACAATCCGTCCCGATTTCGCGTCCGACGCGCGCATGGTCGCGCGATTCAAGCAGGAGATCCTTATCGCCAAGCGAGTCACGCACCCGAATGTCTGCCGGATCTATGACGTCGGTTTCCATACCGCGGAACCGGGCGCCGGCCCGCCGGTTCTGTTCCTCACCATGGAATTGCTTCGCGGTGAAAGCCTGGCGAGCCGTCTGCGAAGGGGACGCATGACAACAACAGAAGCTCTGCCGATCGTTGAGCAGATGGCGCAAGGGTTGACTGCTGCTCACGATTCCGGAGTGGTTCACCGTGATTTCAAATGCGCGAACGTGATGTTGGTTCCGGCTCACACGAATCGCAGGCTCCGTGCGGTGATAACGGATTTCGGCCTCGCGCGAAGCGTGCAGGAAAGCGTGGGATGGGAGACTACCGCCAGACTGACGGAAGTAGGAGAGATCGCCGGTACACCTGATTACATGGCGCCCGAGCAGATCCTCGGCGACAACGTGACATTTGCCGCTGACATTTATGCCCTTGGCGTAGTCCTGTACGAGATGGTCACGGGAGAACTGCCGTTCCGTGCAGACACGCCCCTGGCTACAGTCGGCAAGCGTCTATTGAAACCTCCTGTTCCCCCGAGCAGACACGTACCCGACTTGGATCCGATGTGGGAGAGAGTGATCCTGCGGTGCCTTGAACGCGATCCCAAGGACAGGTTCGATTCCGCGGCCGAAGTCGCTCGCGCATTGACGGGCTCGGAGCCGGCTCCAGGTATCTACGAAGGATTGTGGCGACGCC
>DASQVJ010000691.1:0-5072 GCA_035640835.1 Bryobacteraceae bacterium | reverse complement strand
GTTGCATTGGTGACGAGGTTCCCCGACCAGGAGTGCGCCAGTTCATGCGATACCAGCGCCACCAGGCTCTTATCGCCCGCAAGAATGGTGGGAGTTGCGAAAGTGAGGCGCGGGTTCTCCATGCCACCGAACGGAAAGCTGGGAGGCAGGATCAGCAGATCGTAGCGGCCCCACCGATATGGCCCGTACAGGCTTTCGGCCGCGGCGATCATCTTCTCCGTGTCCTCGAGTTCGTGAGCGGCCTTTTTAACGACTGAAGGCTCGGCGTAAACTCCACTGCGCTGGCCCAGGCTGGCAAACTCGAGATCACCCACGGCAATCGCCATCAGGTAGGAAGGGATCGCTTGCGGCATGCGGAAGCGATAATCGCCACGGGTCTTCGGGTGAGGATCGTTCTCCGCGCTCATTACGGCAAGCAGCTCTTTGGGCGTTCGGACGTGGGCGTTGTAGGTGAAGCGAACATCTGGAGTGTCCTGTATGGGAACCCAGCTGCGTGTGTGAATGGGCTGGCCTTGCGAGAACACGAAGGGGTGCTTCTTGCCGGCGGTCTGTTCCGGGTTCAGCCACAAGAGTCCCGAAGCGGAGGGCGATGTTGTGTACGTGATCCGGACCTGCTTGTCGGTGGGAGCAAGCTGGATCGTAAGAGGCGCGCCGAATACCTTGTCCGCTTTGCCAACGTCGAACTTCGCGGGCGCGAATCGCGTTCCGTCGCCTGATTCTACTTGCTTGACTGTGAGGTCGCGAGTGTCGAGGATCAGCTTGCCAGGCATGGCGGAACCCACAGGTTTGAGCGACAACGTGGCAGTGCCGGAGAACTGCCTGTTGTCGAAGGAAACGTCAAGGTCCAAATCGGCGTGCTCGACACGCACTTCGTTCGAGTTCGCGTAAGAGTGTGGGTCAGGCGCAGGGGCCGGGGTCCGTTCCATGGAGGTGGCAGGCTTTGTCCCGCAGCCGCACAGCAGGAGCATGGCGGCAGCAATCGCTAGCGGAAATTTCACAACACCATTGTGACGTGCGAAGTTCATTCAGGATTCCAAGGTCGCACGTCAGGCATTTAAGCTTCAACGACAGCGCTGAAGAGCTCATGCCAGGGCCGGGAAGATTAGTTCTCCGATTCCCAGGCTTCGACGAGCAGATTGTAAGGGTTGATCGGCGTGCCGCGCCACCAATCTTTCTCAGGACCAAGCTCGAACATGGCGAAGTGGAGATGAGGCGCATCCTGAGGCGCATTGCCGGTGGTGCCGACGTAGCCGATCACATCGCCGCGGCGAACTTTCTGGCCTTCCTTGAGACCTGCCGCGTACCCGTCGAGATGTGCGTAGTAATAGCCGTGCTGCTCGTTGTTGTCGAACAGATAAATGGTTAGTCCGCCAGGCACGCTGTGGAACAGCTTCTTGATCGTGCCATCGACCACGGCCAGCACAGGAGTGCCCCTTGGCGCCATGATGTCCGTCGCTTCGTGTTTACGGTCGGTTCCGCGCTTGTCGTCGAACGTGTCCATGATCGCGTCACGTTTCAGACCTTTGATCGGAAGCCCGATGGTGGAAGTCTGTTTCGGTTTTTCGATGAGTTGCTGTTCAGCAGAACGATTGCTCTCTTTGATGCGAGCCCTCATTTGTTCATCTTTCGCCTGCTGTGGGTCGAAGGCTGACGGGCGTTCGCCGGGCGGAGGAGCTTGTCCTTTGAGAATGTCGGCGTTGCTCTTGAGCCCCAAATAGAAGCCGGTCACAAAGCCGATCAGGAGCAGTGAGATCGACAGCAAGACTCGGGAGATCATCTTTCGCGCATGATGACTGGCATGTCCTTGGTTACAAGGTCGGCCAGTTCCAGAACATCCCAGTTCGTGAGCCTGATACAGCCATGCGATTGCGCGTGGCCGACAGTTGCCGGGTTGGGCGTGCCGTGGATTCCGTAATGGTCTTTCGTCAGGTCGAGCCAAACGGCACCGACTGGATTGTTCGGTCCAGGGGGGATCTTCGCCTTCGAATGACCTGCGTCGGCATCCCAGAAGAGCTCGGGATTGTAATGAAACGGTGGGTCGCGCACAATGGCCGTGATCTTCCATTCGCCGACCGGCAAAGGATCGTGCTCGCTGCCGGACGATGCGACGTAAAACCGAACCACCTTGCCCGATTCATCGAGTGCCATTACGGCCGAGGGAGACTTGGTCACGACCAAACGTTGGACCTTCGCGGCTGCGGGACGGGTGGTGTCAGCGACCATAATCTCGGTACCAGCTTCGAATTTTTTGCCCTGGTTCAGACTCTGCAATACCGGAACGCTCACGTGGAACTTCTCGGCCAGCGCTTCTTCAACCGACGCATAGTTGACCCGTTTGAGTTTGGCCATCTCCATCATGTCGTCGGGGACGGGTTCGTAAGGGCCCGACACATCCTCCGCTGTGAGAGTGTAAGGGATCACAACGGGTCCAGGGTCCGCATTCAGCGCGGTCCATGTCTCTTCATTGAGGGTGCCAGTGGGTTGGAGACTCTTGCTCTCCTGAAATGCGCGAAGCGTGGCGGAGAAATTCTTGGCAGCAGCGCCGTCCAATTCACCGGCTGAGAAACCCGCACGAGAAAGAAGAATCTGGGCGCGCAGGATGGGGGCTCCCTTCTTCACTTTCGGGACTGGCTGTGAACTGTTGTTCACCTCACCGGGATCGTAAGTCGGAGGGGCAGGCTTCTGGCGGTTGGCTCCTATGCCGACCGGTGTCAGCCCGAACAAAAGCAGGACTGCTAAGGCGAAACGCATCCCACCTCCTTCCCCATAGTAAGAGAACCGGAAAGGTCGGAATGTTTCTATGTAGGCTCACGTAGGCTCACGAACCTGAAATTGCCTGCGAGCGGCCCTTCCATTGGCCTCCTCGACCGGAGTAGAAGGCCCAGGCAGAATAAAAGGTCGCGTTCGAGTAGAACAGAGCGATCAGAGGTAGTAAAGGTGCCCACAAGATACTGCGGCCGTAAAACCGCAACATGGGCACGAATGTAACGCACATGCCGAGCCACGCTGCGACGCCAAGCAGTCGGGCGTAGCCAGGGGCTAATACGGCGACCAGCGGCGGAGCGGCATACGTTATGAGAAGTCCGGCAAGTGTGCCGATCAGCAGTACCGGCGAGTACTCGAGCTGTGTGTAGGCGGTGCGAGCGATCATCGCGTGAACTTCCGCGAACGTCCGGTAAGGGCGAATGCTTCGCACCGATTTGGTTAGCTGCAAGGAAAGGCGTCCGCCCGCAGATTTGACCGCACGAGCCATCGCGCAGTCGTCGATGAGCTCGTGGCGTATCGATGATACACCGCCAACCTCGAAGAGCGTCTTGCTTCGCAGGAGCATGCAGCCTCCCGCGGCTCCTGCGACTGTGGAACGAGGGTCGGCGATCCAAGCAGGTGGATACAGCATGAAGAAGAAGTAGACGAATGCGGGAATGAGTGCTCGTTCGGCGAACGTATCGCAATGCAGTAGCGCCATTAGGGAAGCGAGGTCCAAGTCGTGTCGCTGTGCCAAGGCAACCAACTCGGCAACGGACTCACCGGAGTGCTCGATATCGGCGTCTGTCATGAGCACAAACTCCGGATTCCTGCGCTCAGCTTCCTGCATACCCTGATGAACGGCCCAGAGCTTGCCGGTCCAGCCGGCGGGTCGAGGCGGTGCAGTGAGGACGGTTAGTCGACCGGTTGCCTGAATCGAAGCTGCGGTGTTGATAGCGATTGCTGCTGTGCGGTCTGAGCTGCCATCGTCGACCAGGACCACATGCAGATCCGTGGCGCGCTGGCTAAGCAGAGATCGAATGCTTCGGGCGATGACCTCTGCTTCGTCGCGTGCAGGGACCACAGCTACGACTCTGGCGCGCATCTGCTCGCGCGAGGGTTTGAACCGAACGGGCTCTAGCCAGAAGGCTCCGCGGGCGAACATCAAGTACAACCAAATGCCGAGTGTAACCGCGCCGAGAACCAGCCACATCAGCGGAAGTTTACGCCGAAGCGGAAGTTCCAGAAGTGCGTAGTTCGGAAGTTCGAATGGACGTGATCACGGAACTCCAGCTTGATGCCCCAGCGGTCACTAACCCAGTAGTTCGCGCCTCCGCCGAAGTTGCCGAGGTTCGAATAGTCGCTCCGGAAGAAGCCCGAGTAGCCACCGGTCACAAAGGGATCCCAGCGCCCGCGCCCGCGGTCGATGAAGTGGTAGTAGCCGTTGAAGGACACGGTACCAAGGCCGTCCCCCGAGCTACTCGCCGGAAAGAGGTAGCCGCCCTCTATGCCGATTCCGATGCCGTAGTCGAGCAGCAGTTCTCCACCGCCTCCGACATCGATTGTCGTTGTGGTTCCGTGATTGCTCGCGCCTCCCGGCCCGCCGAACACATAGAGGTGGCCATTTTGTGCAGCGGCGGGAACAGAAAGCGTCAGCAATGTCGCGGCTAAGAAGAACCAGCGACCGAAACAGCTCATGTTGATAATGTAAACCGATCTACTCGAAGAACGGCTCACCGGGTTTGCGATATCGATACGCGACGTCGTCGTTGAGGCGGTATCCGAGGCCAGGCCGACCATCGAGCGCGATCGCCCCGTTGCGGATGAGCTCGCCGTCCAGACCGGAGAGAAGCTCATTGAAGAACGGCACCGAAGCCGCGTGCCACTCGACGGCAAGCACGTTGGGTATGGTGCCGGAAACATGAGCTGCGGCCAGTGTGCCGATGGGTCCGCTGATGTTGTGTAAAGCGAGCGAGACTGCGAAACACTCGGCAAGCCGCCCGAGGTGTCGCATGTTGGTGAGCCCGACTTTCTGTGCATCGGGCGCGATCACGCGGACGCGGCCCTCCTGCATAAGACGAAGGAAGTCGGGCGCGAAGTATTGGTTCTCGCCGGTGGCTATTGGAGTTGGCGTCGAGGCCTGTACCTGTGCGAGTCCGGCGATGGCTTCCGGAGGGATCGGGTCCTCAATCCATAGCAGCTTGATGTCCTCCAATGCGGCGGCTAATCGAACGGCATCGGCGACGTTGTAGTTCCAATGGCAGTCGACCGCGAGGTCGTTGTCAAACCCGATGGTGTCGCGTACGGTTTGCATGCGCTCCCGAACG
>DASQVJ010000690.1:0-10617 GCA_035640835.1 Bryobacteraceae bacterium | reverse complement strand
GGCTATGGCGATCTGGGAGGAGAAGACGAAGCCGGTCCGAGCGGAGATTGCGGCTCTTCTCGCGCCGCGGAAGCAGGAGATCCTGAAGGAGTTTGTCGATAAATATCCACCGGAGATCCAAGCCATTCTGGCCAAGCCTGCCGCTGAGCGCAATCCGTACGAATGGCAGATGTTCCATAAGGCAAAGCCATATCTCGAGATCGACGACGCCACTGCCGCGAAGGCTCTAAAAGGGCCCGACAAAGACAAGTACAAGAGCCTTGTCGCCAGGCTGAAGGAGTTCGAGAGCATCTACCCAGGCGAAACGCCGCTCGGGATCGGGATGCGCGATATCAGCGCAAGTGCACCTGCCACACACATCCTGAAGGGCGGCGTTTGGGAGAACCCTCAGCAGGAGGTTCAACCAGGATTCCTGACGATGCTGGATCCGAATCCGGCCGAAATCAAACCCCCGGCTGGACTCGACTCCACTGGACGTCGCTCTGCTCTTGCACGCTGGTTGACCGATCCCGCGAATCCCTTAAGCGCACGGGTCATGGTGAATCGCATCTGGCATCACCACTTTGGACAGGGCATCGTGGGCACCCCGAACGACTTCGGGCTCATCGGCCAGCGGCCGACACATCCCGAGCTGCTCGACTGGCTTGCCGATGAGTTCGTTCGCAGCGGCTGGGACATCAAGCGGACGCACAAGCTCATCGTGATGTCCCACACGTACCGCCAGAGTTCGGCCTGGAACGAAGTCGCAGGCAAGGAAGACTCGCGCGACCGCCTGCTCTGGCGATTCCCGCGCCACCGGCTCGAGGGCGAGGTGATTCGCGACGCCGCGCTTTCCGTTGCCGGTCGCCTGAATACGAAGATGGGTGGGCCCAGCGTAATGCCGCCGCTCCCCGATGGCATGCCGGCCTCACGCGGCGGCTGGAAGGTGTCGACACGAGACGAGCAGGACCGTCGCAGCGTCTACATCTTTGTTCGTCGCAACGCACGCTACCCGATGATGGAAGTCTTCGACATGCCCGATACGCACGAATCGTGCGGCCGGCGAAATCAGACCATCACCGCTCCCCAGGCACTGGCGCTTCTGAATGGAACAGTGGTGCTGGACTGGGCTCGTTCGTTGGCTTCGCGGGTACTTGCCTCATCGGGCGCGGAGGTAAGCGCACAAATCGACGCCGCGTACCAACTCGCGTACTCGAGAAAGCCCAGTGCAGAGGAAAAGGATCTGATCCACACCTTCTTCAACAAGCACGAGAAGATCATTGCCGAACGCATCACGGCGGGCGAGAAGATCGCTTTGCCGGACGTTGTGCCCACGGGCGTCGATAAGGCGCATGCAGCGGCCCTCGTCGACTTCTGCCACAGTCTGCTGAACTCGAACGAATTCGTTTACCGGAATTAGGAGTTGTTGCCGTGTCAGTACACAAGCGGATGCCAACATCCAGACGCGACTTTCTCGCGAACGCAGGTAGCGGTCTCGGCGCTCTGGCGGCCGCGTCCCTGTTCGATCGTGACGGTCTTTTACCGCGGGCGAACGCCGCCACCGGCGCTTCGCCAAATCCGCTAAAGGCGCGGGAACCGCACCACAAACCAACCGCAAAATCGGTCATCTGGGCGTTCATGGAAGGCGGCCCGAGCCACATCGACCTGTTCGATCCGAAGCCCGCTCTCGAGAAACTCGCAGGTCAGCCCATGCCCGCATCGTTCGGTAAGGTTGTGACTGCCATGGGCACGGCGAGCAACACGATTCTGCCGTCCAAGCGGACCTGGAAGCAGCACGGGCAGAGCGGCATCTGGGTTTCTGATTGGTATCCGGAGATCGCGAAGCATGTGGACGACTTGTGCGTGTTCAGAGGGTGCTGGGCCGATGGGCTGAATCACGTCGGTTCCGTCTGTCAGATGAACACCGGGTCGATCTTGGCGGGCAGGCCCTCTCTCGGCGCGTGGGTGACCTACGGTTTGGGCACCGCCAACGACAACCTTCCGACCTTCGTCGTCCTGACGGACGATAAGGAGGTCGTCGGAGGTCCGAAGAACTGGAGTGCCGGTTTTCTGCCTGCGGTGTATCAGGGCACGTTGTTCCGAAACGAAGGTGCGCCGATTCTGGACCTGGCTCCGCCGGACACCATCAACGACGTGCAGCAAAGGAGCAAGCTCGACCTGATGAAAGCGCTGAACGCAAGGTTCGGCGTCGACAAGCAGGAGGATACCGAACTCGAGGCGCGCATCAGCTCCTACGAGCTTGCCTATAACATGCAGAAGGCGGCTCCCGAGGCGGTCAATCTGTCGAAAGAATCCGAGGCGACAAAGCGGCTCTATGGGATGGATCAGGAAGAGACCGCGAAGTTTGGGGCCAACTGCCTGCTTGCACGAAGGCTCGTCGAGCGTGGAGTACGGTTCGTCGAGCTATATTCCGGCAGCGGCAGCGGCTGGGATGCGCACACGGATATCGAGGACAACCATTCGCGGATGTGCCGCTCCTCGGACAAGCCCATTGCCGGACTTCTGGCAGACCTGAAGGCGCGAGGTCTCCTGGATGAAACGCTGGTGGTCTGGGGAGGTGAATTCGGCCGGACGCCCTTCAACGAGAAGGGAAAGGGTCGCGACCACAACCCATGGGGCTTCACAATGTGGATGGCTGGCGGCGGCATCAAAGGCGGTCAGGTGCTCGGAACCACTGACGAGATCGGACTGCGGGCCATCGAGCTTCGAACACATGTTCACGACCTGCATGCGACCATATTGCACACGCTCGGCTTGAACCACATAAACGTCACATACATGCACAATGGACGTGCCGAGCGGCCCACCATTGTTTCAGGCGCGGTTGTGAAGCAGGCGTTGAAGACCGCCTGAACCCAAGGCTGAACTAGGTCCCACGGCAGCGTGCTTGGGCTGGTATACACTCAGTCTCAGCACGTACGCCGGGGGGCCAGGATGCCTCATCACGCCGCTGATATCGAAGAACCAAATGTACCGTCGCCCGACGAGGCTTATGCCGAACTGGAAGCAGTCCTGCGCAGTCCCGCGTTCGAACGGTCGGAACGGCTTCAGCGTTTCCTTCGCTTCATTTGCGAACTCACCCTCAAGGGTGAAAGCGCGCGCATAAACGAGTACCTGATCGGCAGTGAAGTGTTCCAGCGAGGCGCGTCCTATTCCCCGAGCGAAGACTCCATCGTCAGGCGACAGGCGCTGACACTGCGGCAGAAGCTGCAGGATTACTACGCGAACGAGGGCAAGGACCACTCGGTAAAAATCGAACTGCCCGTCGGAAGATACGTTCCGGTCTTCAAGCGCATTGAACCTCCGCCACAGGCGATACCTGCGGCACCACCGCAGACGGCGCCACCACCAGCACCACCCCCTCAGGTCGCACACAAGGTTCGACCAGGGTGGTGGAAGTTCGGTGCCGCTGCGCTTTGCTTTGTCGCGGGCTTGGGTGCGGGAGCCTTCATGTTCCGACCGGCTCCAACTGAGCGTCAGCCGATCGGCACGGCCGTACGCGAAATCTGGGGTTCCTGGCTGCAGCCCGATTCAACTGCGGTGATCTGTTTCAGCAATCCACTGACGGCCGTCGTCAAGCATTTCGAAAAGCCCTTGCCGCCTGATGCGGTTCCAAAGCGGTTCCTTGCTCATGGGGAACTGGAGCAGGCGTTCCGTCAAGTTTTTCATCTCGGGACAGGCGGGTTCGTTTACTACACTCCAGTCGTGAACCAAACCAAGATGGGAGAAGCCATCGCTGGTGTTCACTTGTCGTCCCTGCTGACAAAGGCGGGAGTTGCCGTACGATCCGAACAGAGCCGCTTCCTGAGCTGGGACGATCTTCGCAAGGACAACTTCATTCTCCTCGGTCATAACGAGGCCAACCGATGGCTCGAGCCGATTCTCGTTGACTATCCATTCAAGCTGGTCGCGACCACAGATGCGCAGCAGCGCGGGATTGTAAATACAAAGCCTGCGCAAGGGGAGCCTGCTGAGTATCGGATCACCTACTCGCAGGATGAAAATGACAAGGACCGCGAATACGCCCTCATTTCCGTGCTTCCAGGCCTTTCACGCAACCGCCGTCTCATTCTCATCAATGGACTAAACGCTCAAGCGACGCAGGCTGCGGCCGAATACCTCACAGCCGACGCTACAGCGGCGGAGCTTCTGACGCGACTGAAACAGTCGGCACCCGATCACCGCGGCCCCTGGCACTTCCAAGCGATCCTAAAGACCGAGGTTTATGACAAGGTGCCGAGCCGGTCTACGATCGTGACGGTACGAGTCCTGTAGTTATTTGGAACCCGCGATTGTAATTGGCTCGGGGTGTGCCGCGCCGTCGGCGCGCGGATCCGAAGCAGCGTAGTTAACGCCGGTTTTCGCGTTACGCAGAATCGCCTGCCCTCGGCCCATCTCCTGCGTGTACTCGCGACGAATACGAATCTCATGACCACGCTCTGACAACTGCTGCAAGACCTGGAGCGGCACGCGTGACTCAATGGATACGTCACATCCGCCGACAGCGCGCTTCGTGAATCTGGGTGCTTCGAGCGCCGCCTGGATGTTCATGCCGTAATCGACTATATTCGAGACAAACTGCGCATGAGCTAACGGTTGATTCAATCCGCCCATGATTCCGAATGAAATCTGTTCGTCGCCGCGTTCCAGGAAGCCCGGAATGATCGTGTGAAATGGACGTTTGCCTCCTGCCAGCACGCCTGGGTGCGTCGGATCGAGGTTGAAGCCCCAGCCCCTGTTGTGAAGCACAAATCCCATGCCCTCCACCGTCACACCTGACCCGAACTGATCGGCGACACTCTGTATCCAGCTCGCCATGTTTCCTTCCTTGTCCACTACCGACAAATAGATCGTGTCGCTCCTCATCGCCTCGCCGGCAGCGACGTTACAATTGGCAACCGCGGGATCGATCAACGATGCCCGCTTGCGGGCGTACTCCTTTGACAACAATCCCGCGAGCGGAACAGGGTTGGAACGAGGATCTGCGTTGTAGCGCACCAGGTCAGCGTAAGCGAGCTTCATCGATTCGATCCGCTTGTGCATCTCGACTCCATTCAGGGGTGTGTCGCCCGTTGGGGGTGCCGTCTCCATCAGGTTGAGCATTTGCAAAGCCGCCATTCCCTGCCCGTTTGGCGGAAGTTCGTACACGCGCCAGCCGTGGTAATCCGTCGAGATGGGTTCAACCCACTCCGATGAGAACCCGCGCAGGTCTGCGGCTGTCATTGTTCCGCCGAGCTTTTCGGAAGTCCTCAGAATCGCCTTGGCGATGTCGCCTTGATAGAAGGCATCACGGCCCTGCTCAGCAACAAGCCGGAAAGCTTTCGCCATATCCGGATTGCGAAAGATCTGAGCCACTTCGGGTGCCTTGCTTCCCGGTAGGAATACACGAGTCGACTCGGCGTTCTCGCGAAGCTTCTGCACAACCGGAGCATCCCGCCACGCCTCCTGAATCACCTCAGTAATCGGAAAGCCCTGTTCCGCATAGGCGATCGCTGCCTGGAACAGATCCTTCCAGGGGAGCTTACCGAAGCGTGCATGCATCTTCGCCCAGCCGTCAACGGCGCCCGGAACGGTCACGCTATGGATGCCGCGCACAGGCATGGTTGCGATGTTCGAACTGCGAAGGAAGTCCGGTGTCAAGGCGCGTGGCGCGGGGCCTGAGGCGTTGAGTCCGGTCAGTTTCCCGGTCGACGCCTGACGGTAGAGCACGAACAGGTCGCCTCCCAGACCGCACATGTCCGGCTCCATGACCGCCAGAACGGCGTTTGCTGCGATCGCTGCATCCGCGGCTGAGCCGCCGCGCGCGAGAATCTGCACACCGGCTTGCGACGCGAGAGCATGGCTGGTTGCAACGATGCCCTTCTGTGTGATCACCATCGAGCGCCCGTAATTCCGGCCCTGTGCGTTGGCCGTGATCCAGGGCAGCGTGAGCACGGTGGCCATAGCGACGATGAGCGTGCGGCTACTTTGCATGGATACCATCATGCAGCAACGAGGCGCACTGTTGGGGTTTTGGCTCAGGGCGTTCGAGATCGCGCCGGGGTAAACCAGGGGTACAAGAGAGGAAGAACGTAGAGTGTCAGGATCGTGGACGTGATCAATCCGCCAATGACCACAGTAGCGAGCGGCCGTTGAACCTCTGCGCCTGTCGCCGTGGAGAGCGCCATCGGAATAAACCCGAGGCTCGCGACCAGCGCCGTCATCAGAACCGGCCGCAGACGTAGCGAAGCGCCGTCCAGGAGAGCCTCCTCCATCGAGTGCCCATCGTCCCGCAGCCCGTTGATGTAGCTAACCATCACGACGCCGTTCAGAACGGCAACACCGAACAATGCGATGAAACCAATCGAGGCCGAGACGTTCAAGTTCAGACCGCGCGCCCAGAGCGCGGCCATGCCGCCAACCAGTGCAAACGGTACGTTCAGAAGAATCAGCGTGGCCTGTCCGGCAGAGCCGAACGCAGCGAACAGGAGGCCGAAAATGACCAATATCGAGATGGGCAGAACGATCATGAACCGCTCACTCGCCCGCTGCTGATTCTCAAACTGACCGCCCCAAACGATGTCGTACCCCGCCGGCAGTTTCAATTGCGCATTCACCTTTTCCTGCGCCTCTTTCACGAAGCTACCCAGGTCACGTCCGCGAACGTTCGCCTGCACGATGATGCGCCGTTGAGCGCTTTCACGTGAGACCACCTCAGGGCCGCGCTCGACGCTGAGCCGAGCTACCTGATTCAGCCGGACCCGCTCGTGTGCTGATGACTCGAGTAGAAGGTTGCCCATTGCCTCGAGATCGTCGCGGTACATAGCGGGCAGGCGCACCGCAATTGGGAAGCGCCGCTGTCCTTCCACCATCTCTGACACGCGCTCGCCACCAGTTGCTGAATCGACGATGTCCTGAACATCAGATACATTCAAGCCGTAGCGCGCAAGAGCCCCCCGATTCACCTGAACGCGCAACTCCGGTACTCCGGACAGTACCTCCGCTTGCGTGTCGGCCGCGCCGGAAACGGACGCCAGAATCTTATGAGCTTGGGCTGCAAGGCGCTCCAGCACATCTGAGTCTTCGCCGAAGATTTTCAATGCGACGTCCGCTTTGATGCCGGATACAACCTCGTCGAGCCGCATCGCCATGGGTTGCGTGAAATTGTATTCAACACCCGGAATTCTCTCGAGTCGGGCCGACATGGCCTGAACAAGGCCTTCTTTGGTGTGTGCGGTGACCCACTCCTCATGCGGCTTCAGCAGGATGTATACGTCAGCCTCGTAGATGCCCATCGCCTCGGTAGCGAGATCAGGCCGTCCGAGTTTGGTCACCACGCTGCGAACTTCCGGGAAGCTGAGAACCTTTTTCTCAATCGCCTTGCTGACGTTCACAGATTCTGTCAGTCCGATGCCAGGCAACTTCCGGGTCGTAATCAGAATCGAGCCTTCGTCCAGTTTCGGCATGAACTCGGTGCCGATGAATGGGACGGACCCAATCGCCACGACTACCGACACCAACGCAGCCGCGAGTACAACCGGTCGAGCCCGCAGCGCACGCACGAGCGACCGTCGATAGGCCTCGCGCATTCGTGCAAACCATCCCTCCTCCTTTTCAGTAATCGGACCCTTCAGCGCGAAGCTTGCAAGAACGGGCACGACGGTCAGCGCCAGTATCAGTGATCCCACCAGAAGGGAGCACACCGTGATGGCCATTGGCCGAAACATGCGGCCTTCCAAATCCTGAAGAGTGAAGATTGGTAAGTAAACGGCGATGATGATCGCGACCGCAAAGACGATCGGCCGGGCTACTTCATGCGCAGCCTCGCGAATCACCTCAAGACGGTTGCGCTTGTGGTCGTGAGCGAGACGTCTGACTGAGTTCTCCATCATCACGACGGCGCCGTCCACAACCATCCCAAAGTCGATTGCCCCAAGGCTCATCAGGTTGGCTGAGATCCCAAATACGGCCATCCCAAGAAACCCGAACAGCATCGAGATCGGAATGACACAAGCCACGATGACAGCAGCACGCACATTGCCCAGAAACACCAGCAGCACTGCAATCACCAGCAGGCCGGCCTCGATCAGATTGCGCGTGACGGTTCGAATCGTTCCGTTGATCACTTCCGACTGGTCGTAGAAAGGAGCGATCTTCACACCTTCGGGTAGGCGCAGACTGGCCAGCCGCTGCTTGACGCGTTCGATAACTCGGAGACCGTTCTCGCCTTTCAGCATGATCGTCATGCCTGACACAGTCTCGCCTTTTCCGTCCCGCAGCACAGCCCCCTGACGCGGCACTGAACCCACGTGAACCCGCGCCACGTCGCGAACCAGAACGGGCGTGCCGCCATGCGCGGTGAGAACGATTTGATTGATATCGTCCAGTTCCTGAGTGCGGCCAAGACCGCGAACGGTGTACTGTTCGGCCGCATGCTCAATAAACCCACCGCCGAAATTACGATTGTTGTCCCGGAGTCGCTCGAAGACGTCCCGGATCGTGAGGCCGTATCGTTGGAGATCGATCGGATTGACTTCGACGGTATACTGTCGAGTTTCACCGCCCCAACTATTCACTTCATTTACCCCGGGCACGGTTCGAAGCTGGAATCGCGTCTGCCAGTCGTGCAGCGTCTTTCGATCCATTAACGACTGCTGCCCTTCGACCGTGTACTGGTAGACCTCGCCGAATGCAGTAGCCACGGGTCCAAGAGACGGCTCCAAGCCTTGCGGCAATCGCGAGCGAACTTCCTGTACGCGTTCGTTCACCATCTGCCTGGCAAACCATGTATTCACGTGGTCTTCGAAGATGATGGTGACCGTTGACAACCCGAGCTTGGAGATGGAACGGACGTTCTGCGTGGACGGAAGGCCCATGACCGCCGTTTCGATTGGGAAGGTCACCGATTGCTCCACCTCCGACGGACTCAGTCCTGGACACTCGGTGATGATGACGACTTGGTTGTTGGTCAGATCGGGAAACGCGTCAATCGGGATCCGGGCAGCCACGAAGAGGCTACCTGCGACGACCACAACCAGAGCAGCCAGAGTGAGCCAGCGGTTATCGAGCGCGAAGTCGACAATGCGGTTCAACATCCGGCCCTAGTCTCCGGATTCCTTCACCATCTGGGTCTTGAGCAGGTAGGCCCCGTTAACAACCACCGTTTCGCCTGCTTGGAGCCCAGAGACAACCTGGACGCGGCCGCCGCTCTTTGCCCCAACCGTAACCTCTCTGGCGTTGAACGCGCCGGCCGCGTTTCTCAGGAACACGACTTGCTTCCCGTTGACATCCTGCACTGCGGACTCCGGCACCTGAACGACTTTCCGGATCTCATCAGTCGCGAACTCAGCCGTGGCGAACATGTCAGGCTTCAGGAGTCCACCCGAATTGGGAATCAGAACTCGAACTTGCAAGGTTCTGGTCTGAGGGTCCAGACGCTCTCCCAACCGCAGAACTTTGCCTGAGAACTTTCGTTCCGGAAATGCTCGCACACTTACATCGACGCGCTGTCCTGGACGCACCCGAGACATGTCCGCTTCATTCACTGCTGCAATCAGCCAAAGCGAACTTAAATCGGCCACAGTAAAAACGGGGTCGCCGGCGGACACGACTGTACCTGCTGTCGCTTTCCGCTCCATCAGGGTCCCTGAGGCGGGCGATTTGATTGTCAAGCCGTCGCGTGCCGGATCATGGTCCGATTCGCTATCTGGTTCGAGCGGCACTTCCAAGAATTCGGTGAGATGGACCGTGGCCTTGTCGACATCTGCCTGCGCGGCTGCCACGCTATTCATCGCGCTTAGAAACATCGTTTCAGCAGCCTCAAGCTGTTCACGCGATGCTGCGCGAAGATTGAACAGACGGCGGGTGCGATCACGGACGGCCCGCGCCTGCTCCTGCAAGACTTTCTGCTTTGCCAGCTCCGAGGTTACCTGGCGCAACGTTCCACGCGCATCATGCACATCGTGACTATGCAGGGTTGCCAGTACCTGTCCCTGGCGGACATGATCGCCGACTCGAACGGGAACAGACGTGATCTTGCCCTCGGTTATCGCGCCAATGACCCAGCTCGCGTCTTCGTTGATTTGAAGTTGCGCGGTCGCGGTCACCCGAGTGCCGGCAGGGAGTTCCTCGGCGGCAACGACCGTGATGTTCAGGTCTCGCCGGACAGAGTCATCAACTGCGATTCCCGTCGTTGGCTTAGCGGCAACTGAAGCCAGTGGGCTCGAGGTTGCAGTAGGGCGATCCGACGAGCAGGAAATCAGAAACGCGGAAGCGAGCAAAACAACGAATAGTGGCGTGTTCACGGCAACATTCCTGTAGCGGCTTGTAGATTCACTAAGGCCAGGCGGTACTCGGTGAGGCTGCGAACCAAGAGCAATTGCGTTTGGATACTCGTACGCTCCGCGTCCAGAAGTCGAAGCAGGTCGCTGGCACCTTCGCGGTACACAGCCCGAGCAATCTGGACCGTCTCTTCGGCCTGGTTACGTATGCGAGGGAGGGTCTCCGTCACGAGGCGGAGTTTCTGCTCATATTCGCTCTGTGCCGCGGCGATCTCGGTGCGCGCGGATTGCTCGGCCGCACGGAGATCGAACTCGGCAGCCTTTCTTTCCGCAATCGACGCCGCAATCGCGCCCTGAT
>DASQVJ010000689.1:0-5356 GCA_035640835.1 Bryobacteraceae bacterium | reverse complement strand
TCAGCGCATTGACTGGTGGTGGTTTGTGCTCTCCCAAATCGGATTCGGCCTGACAGCGGGTCTCGTCGTTACCGCTCAGCAACGAATACGGACGAACCAGAATCTCCCGCTGATGATTCGCCTGGGCATCGAGGCTCCAGGCCTTGTCCGGGAACACCAGGAGGATTTGCATCGGTGAAATACGGCGTACTGGGGCTCGCAGCCCTGTTGGGAATTACATCTTGTGGAGTGCCGGGCCGCAAGCCCGTGGAGGCCGCCCCTGTTCGTCCCAGCCAAGTCAGCAATTTCCAGCAGCTCTTCTCACAGAACTGCTCCGCATGCCATGGTCCGGATGGACAGGGAGCATTGACCGTAGGGATCGGCAGGCCCCTCTACCTCGCGATTGCCGATGACGCTACCATGCGCCGGACGATCGAGGAGGGCAGGCCCGGAACGGCCATGGCGGCGTTTGCGAAGAAGGCCGGCGGTATGTTGACCGAGGCTCAAATCGAGATCCTCGTTCGCGGACTGCGCGAACATTCCGCCAAGCCAGATGCTTTCAAAAATGAAAAGCCTCCGCCCTATGCATCGTCACGGCCAGGCGATGTAACCCGCGGCCAACAGGTCTTCAGCGAGCTTTGTTCTTCCTGTCACGGCCCTGACGGCCGCGGCGAGCGGGCTATCGCGGACAATGCGTATCTGGCGCTGGTGAGCGATCAGCATCTGCGCACTGTGATTATCGTCGGCATGCCGAACCTGGGTATGCCGGACTGGCGCGACCATGGCAAACCGCTGTCCGATGCCGACCTGACCGATGTTGTGGCCTGGCTCGCGGCGCAGCGGACCCCAGTTCTTACTCAATCACAATCTACAGCTCTGAGTGCTCGAGGAGGTTCTCAATGAGTGTGCCCAGCGACCTTTCCAGGCGCAAAATGTTTCTGAAGATCGCAACCCTCTTCAACGGTATCGTGGGCGTGCTCCTGGGCATACCAGTCGTGGGTTATATCCTCTCTCCCATCTCGCGCGGAAGGAACGCGGGATATGAAAAGTGGATATCGCTTGGCTCCATCGATCAGTTTCCGCCGGGACAGACGCGCCTGGCGACATATCGCAACCCGGGCGCAAAGGACTGGGATGGACAAACCGCTGACATTCCTTGCTGGGTGCGTCACATCGATGGCGATAAGTTCCAGGTATTCGCGATCAATTGCGCGCACCTGGGCTGTCCGGTGCGGTGGTTCCCGCAGTCCGGACTCTTCATGTGCCCCTGCCACGGTGGAGCGTATTACGAGGACGGGTCGCGCGCCTCCGGTCCGCCGGAGCGAGGCTTGTTCGAATACTCCTTCAAGATTCTGGATAGCAAACTGCACATCCAGGCAGGCGACTTGCCCACGCCTGGTTTCTCCGCCGCGATCAATACGAACAAACCGCCATGCGTCTGATTCAAAAACTCGGCAACTGGTTCGATAAAAGGCTTCAGCTCGGGGCTCCGGTGCGCGAGGTGATGGAGCACCCGATACCGCGGGATACCGCGAGCTGGTTTTACGTGTTTGGCAGTGCCGCAATGACAATCCTCGGCCTGCAAGTCGTCACGGGAATTCTCCTCGCGCTCATCTACGTGCCGTCTGGCGCCGAGGCCTGGAATAGTTTGCAGGTCTTAAACCAGCAGGTAAACTTCGGATGGCTCATTCGAGCACTACACGGCTGGGGCTCGAACTTTATGGTGGCCATTGTGCTCATTCACATGGTCCAGGTGTTTCTGTTCGGCGCCTACAAATATCCGAGAGAGCTGACGTGGACTCTCGGCGTTTTCCTGCTGCTGATGACGCTCGGCATGGCCTTCACAGGCCAGGTGCTTCGGTTCGATCAGGATGCGTATTGGGGGCTGGGAATCGGAGCCTCCATTGTCAGCCGGGTACCGGTGTTGGGGCCTTGGCTAGTTACGCTCTTGCTGGGAGGTCCGATCATTGCGGGTGAAACGCTGTCCCGCTTCTTCGCGCTGCACGTCTTCGTCATTCCCGGTCTGCTGATATCGTTTGTGGCTTTGCATGTGTTGCTCGTGATCAAGCTGGGCATCAATGAGTGGCCAATGCCGGGCCGGCTTGTTCGCCGCTCGGATTATATGGAGAAGTATCACAACCTGACGCAGACAGAGGGCGTGCCGTTTGTGCCGTACGGGGTCTGGAAAGATGCCTTATTCTCCGGAGCGATTCTGCTTGCCATTGCAGCCTGTGCACTGATTCTCGGTCCTTTCGGTCCGAACGGCCAACCGGACCCCTCGATCATCGAGACCATACCACGCCCCGACTACTTCTTCTTGTGGATCTACGCGCTGTTGGCTTTTCTTCCGCCTGCGCTCGAAACTCCAGTTCTGTTAATCGGACCTGTGATCGCGTTGATTGTCCTGCTGGGGCTCCCGTTCGTGTCGGGGGAGGGTGAGAAGAGCTGGAAACGCCGACCCATCGCAGTGCTATTGGTCCTTCTAGTGGCTGTGGCGCTGGGCACGTTCACGGACCTGGCCATGAACGCACCCTGGAGCCCGGTGATGAATGCCTGGAGCAGCGATCCGGTCCCCGCAAGGTTTCTGAGCGGACGCACGCCCATACAGATCCAAGGAGGGCTGGTGCTTCAAGCGAAGCAGTGCCGCAACTGCCACTCGCTCGGCGGTGTCGGCGGCAACCGCGGGCCGGCCCTTGACGCGGTGGCCGTCCGATTGACAGGGGATCAGCTCGTCCGCCAGGTGTTGCAAGGGGGCGGCAATATGCCCGCCTATGGAAAGAATCTGAGTCCGGCTGAGACCACAGCTCTCGTGGCGTTTCTTAAGACGCTTCATCCTCCCGGACAAGGCCCGGCTCGCGACGCTTCCGTTACATATGGAGCGCGACGTTGAACCAGCCGGTATTGGGATGGCGTCTGGCCGCATTCGTCGGCGGAGTTGCTGCGGTATGGCTCGCGGTGTTTTCTCCAGTCGCCCACCTCGATCACCATCTGCTCACTGTTCACATGGTGCAGCATCTTCTCCTCATGGTGTTGGCGGCCCCGTTGATTCTCCTCGGAGCGCCCCTTTTGACGAAACGAAGCCAAATACCCTTTTTGACGAAACGAGGCCAACTATCGGGTCCTTGTCTTACGTTCTGCTGGCTTGTTGGAAGCCTTACAGTGCTCGTGTGGCACGTCCCAATGGTTTTTGAGCTGGCCCTGCGATCGCATTTCTGGCATCATTTCGAGCACGCCAGCTTTTTCATTGCGGGCGTCGTGTTTTGGTGGCCGGTGATCCAGCCTTCACAAGACGCCCGCTGGTCCGTTCCGCTTTATCTCTTCCTTGCAACTCTGCCGTGCGATGCACTGTCGGCATTCCTTGTGTTTTGTGGTTACGTCGTGTACCGGCCATACTTGTCCGGACACGGACACTTCGGTCTCTCTCCACTAGGTGATCAGGCGTTGGCTGGAGCGCTGATGTGGATTACCGTCACCTTTGCTTACTTAATCCCGGCACTCGTGGTGACAGCTCAGCTCCTCTCAGACGATAGAAGGGATTTCTTGAACGGCGGGTTCGCGGCTTCACGCGATGATGTCATGCAACACATTGCCCGCGACATCCGTTAGACCGAAATCACGCCCACTGTACCGATACGTCAGTTTCAGATGGTCGATGCCCATCAGGTAAAGGATGGTCGCGTGAATGTCGTGCACGTGCACGGGCTTCTCGACGGCCTTGAATCCGAAGTCGTCCGTGGCGCCGTAGATAGTTCCATTCTCTTCCTGACCGGGCCGGGCTAGGGGATTGAAAACAACTCTGCCGGGCGCATCGCGCATTCGTACAAACAAAAGATTTTCTATTCTCCGTTAACCCCGCGTTTTTCTAAGTGTCTTCCGGTTAGTGTTCGGTATTTTCCGGTTAACTCGGGTGCCCGACAATCTAACCGACGAAGACGTGAATCGGCAAGCAATGGTCGATTACGTAACTGCCGTAATTCGGATCGTGCATCATCGGCTGTACCTGTCCGCTGTTGTCAATAGCGCGTGACATGAGGACATATCTGCCCCGTTCGCTTGGTACCAACCAGTCGAACTTCCAACGCTGCCAGGCAAAAGGGCTCGGACGATCCAACAGTTCGGCTGTCTGCCATGATGTGCCGCCGTCAATACTTACTTCAACCTCGCCTATGTGTCCGCTGCCCGTCCAGGCCGCGCCGAAGATGGTGTACGCATCGCCGGCACGCAGGCTTTGATACATACGTGGGCGAGCAATGGCGGATTTTAGCTTCATGGTCGACAGTGGGACTCGGATCGGGATACCTCCAACACTCTCCCAGTATGCGTAGTCGGACGTTTGCCAATAGCCAAAGAACGGGGTTTCCATAGCGTAAACTCCGGTCAGCCATTTGACTGACGACATCCCGTAGTAGCCTGGCACAATCGCACGAAGTGGGAAGCCGTGATCGACGGGGAGGTCGCGTCCGTTCATCTGATAGGCAATAAGAACCTCGGGCTGCAGTGCCTTTTGCAGAGGTATACTGCGCGCGTACGATATTTGCCGGGGTGGCAGTGGGCGCTCTTTGGGAGTGCCGCGGTCGGCGCCTTCCAAAAGGATCTCGCATACGCCTGCGTTTAGGCCCGCCTGCTCAAGCAACAAGGAAAGACGTACACCGGTCCACTCTGCCGTCCCTACGGCGCCCAGTTCCCATTGGGCGCCGTCTTGCTGTGGAACGAGGAATACGCGGCTGTTGCCGGCGCATTCAAGTGTGGCGAGCCGGGTTTCACTCGGCAGCGTGCGCAATTCCTCGAGCCTAAAGGTCGAAGGTCGGCGAACGGATCCGTCTACTCGCAGTGTGAAAGACGAGGCGTCCAGAGCGGGGGCCGGGAAATGGCTTCTGACATAGAACGAATCGACGGCTGTTACACGGTCAGCCAATTCATCAAATGGAAACTCGAGATTCACTGGCTCGCGTTGGCGAATGATCATGCCACGTGATTCGTGGGAACGCGCATCACGTACCAGGTCGGTTGCTTCTCGAGCAGGCTTGCTGTCAGATGTTGTGGTTATCGTTGTTCTGGACATAAATTCCTCTTGCACGGTCTTTCTTTCGGCATTCACGCACAAGGCGCGAATATCTGTGTCGAAGTCGTCTTAGGCGGCACGCCGCGGAGGTCCGCTTAGCTCTCCCAGACGGTCCGTTGACTCTGAGCCATGAGTGTCTTCATGGTCGAGCCGGTTGATTACATTGAACGTTCCCGCCGCAGTTGCAGCGCCGAGAAAATCTGCGAGCAGGTAAATCCAGAGATGCGACCAGGACGATAATCCCATGAGCGAAATACCTAGCGCCACTCCCGGATTGAAGACCCCGCCGGAAATGCTGCCGACGGCGAGCGCTCC
>DASQVJ010000688.1:0-6156 GCA_035640835.1 Bryobacteraceae bacterium | reverse complement strand
TTCAATTGGCGCTCGCGATGGAGCAAGGACAGTTGCCCGAGTTCCGCCGCTTCACATACTTCACCGCCTTTGTCGAGGGCTGGGGACTATATGCAGAGTCATTGGGCGAAGACATGGGACTCTATGCTGACGATCCGTACTCGAAGTTCGGTCAACTGACTTACGAGATGTGGCGAGCCGTCCGTCTCGTTGTGGACACCGGCATGCACTTTTACAAGTGGGACCGGCAGAGGGCCATCGACTTCTTTCTCGAGAACGCACCAAAGACGGAGCTGGACGTCGTCAACGAGATCAACCGCTATATCGCGTGGCCCGGACAGGCTCTTGCTTACAAAATCGGCGAGTTGAAGATCAAGGAACTGCGAGCCCGCGCACAGGCGAAGTTGGGTCCGAAGTTTGACCTTCGGGAGTTCCACGAAGTCGTTCTTCGAAACGGCTCGTTGCCGCTTGATGTGCTGGAGAAGCAGGTGGACGAGTGGCTGGCGGCTGGTGCACCTGCGGTCCAATACCCGGGCGCAAACTAATGTTTCGTTTGGAACGGCGGTTTCCCAGAAGTGAACACAACGTGCGGGTTGGCGAGATCGTAAATCACTGATTGCCAAGAAGTTGTGGTCCGGTGCCTAAAGTGCATCACCGAAGGGCGTGGGCACGTTTTCACAGGACTTCCACTACTCTCTTCGAGCCGTTCGCTCCAACCCGGGATTTGCATTCCTGGCCGTGCTTTCGTTGGGGCTCGGGATCGGAGCTAATACGGCGATCTTCACGTTGATGGACCAGGTGCTTCTACGGCTCCTGCCCGTGAAGAATCCGCACGAGCTGGCGATGTTGAGCAGCCCCGGCCCGAGGTCGGGCTGGTCACTGGGCGGCCCGGAGGTGTTCTCCTACCCGATGTACCGTGACCTTCGAGACCGGAACGAGGTGTTCAGCAATCTGGCTGCCCGCTTCGAATCAAGCGTCAGTTTCGCCCACAAGGCGCAGACCGAGCGAGTCCAAGCCGAGTTGGTTTCGGGGAACTACTTTCAGACTCTTGGAGTGGAAGCGGTCCTCGGGCGCACCTTCACCCCCGACGATGACAAGACCCCAGGGGCGCATCCTGTGGTGGTCCTGAGCCACGGGTTTTGGCAGCGGAGGTTCGGCGGAACGCCGAGCATCTTGAACGAGACCATCAATATAAACGGGCACCCGATGACGGTCATCGGCGTCGCTTCCAGGGGTTTTCAGGGCTTCGATGTCGCACGTCCAATCGAACTCTTCCTGCCGCTCGCAATGAAAAAGCAGGCGACTCCGACCTGGGACGAGATGGAGTCACGCCAGACGTTTTGGTTGACCCTCGTTGGACGCCTGAAGCCTGGTGTTGACCGATCAATGGCAGCGGCCAATCTCAACATCCCGTACGCCCAGGTACTCAAACAGGAGATCGACGAGATTAAGGACGAGAGCCCAAGCTTTGCGACGCAGTTCCTGAAACGTAAGGTCGACGTCCTGCCGGCAGACAAAGGCAGATCCGGGCTTCGCGAACGCTTCTCAGCGCCGTTGATCGTCCTAATGGCGATGGTCGGGATGGTGCTTCTCATTGCGTGTGCCAATGTCGCGAGCCTGCTGACAGCTCGAGCAGCCCGGCGGCAGAAAGAGATCGCGATCCGCTTGGCGCTCGGTGCAAGTCGCGGCCAAATCGTTCGCCAGCTTGTTGTGGAAGGCTTATTTCTCGCGGTTTGCGGAGGCGCTCTCGGCATCCTGGTCGCGTTGTGGACCGGCGAGGGCTTGCTGCAGTACCTGCCGTTCGATTCGGCGGGCCGTGCATTCTCCGCCTCACCCGATCAGCGAGTGCTCCTGTTTACGCTATCCGTGTCGTTGATCGCGGGAGTCCTCTTCAGCCTGGCACCAGCGCTGCAAGCCACGCGCCCGGATGTGGCACCCACTCTGAAAGACCAAGCATTGTCGGTGTCGTCCAACGGATCTCAAGTCCGCTTCCGGCGAGGGCTCGTGACGGCTCAGTTCGCACTGTCGCTTCTTCTGCTGGTTGGGACCGGCTTGTTTGCGCGAAGCCTATACAACCTCCGCTCGCTCGATCCTGGAATTGAGACTTCAAAGCTGATGACCTTTGCCGTCGATCCGACCATGAACGGCTACAGTCAGGATCGAACCCAAGCCTACTTCAGGGATGCTTTGCAGAAGCTTCAATCTATTCCCGGCGTGCAGTCGGCTTCGGTGATGCGCTTCCCGATGCTGTCGAACGCTCAAGCTCGTCGGACGGTGTTTGTTCAAGGGTACCGGGCGAAAGACGACGAGGATCTGAATCCGGGGCTCAACTCGGTGACTCCTGGGCATTTCGCGAATGTGGGTGTCCCGATCCTCGCCGGCCGCGACTTCACCGATGCCGATCGCGCCGGTGCCCCGAAGGTGATGATCATCAACCAGTCCATGGCGAAGTACTTCTTCGGCAAAGAAAATCCCGTCGGGCGAATGGTTGCTCTCGAGGGTCCGAATGCACCCCCGGATCACGTCATCGTTGGGGTTGTTAAGGACAGCCGGGAAGTGTCCTTGCGTGAGGCTCCGACACGAACCTTCTACACCCCGCTCGCCCAGGAGGAACGAATCGACCGGGTCAGCTTCTATGTCCGGACGAGCCTACCTGAGCAGACGATTCTACCTGCGATTCGCAAGGTGATGAGGGCATCTGATGCGAACCTGCCACTTTGGAACGTCAGGTCGCTGAAGTCTCAAGTGGACGAGACTCACTTTATCGACCGTCTGATTGCTGTGCTGGCCGCGGCATTCGGCCTGTTAGCGACGATTCTTGCTGCCGTCGGGCTGTATGGAATTACCGCTTATAGCGTTGCTCGAAGGACTCGAGAGTTCGGAATACGCGTTGCGCTGGGGGCCAAGACGGTGGACGTGCTGGCGCTGGTGTTGAAGGAAGTGGCCATCATCACTGGGCTGGGAATCGCGATCGGCATACCTGTCGCGATTCTTCTTAGCCGATTCCTCAAGGCACAGCTCTACGGGCTCGAGGGTCACGACCCGCTCACGTTCGCGCTCGCTTCCGTTTCGCTCGTTGTGGTCGCTTTTACGGCCGGTATTGTTCCTGCCACCCGTGCTGCCGGTGTCGAGCCACTCCATGCTCTGCACCACGACTGAGCCACAATAGGGCATGCCTTGGAGCGCAATCGGCGCATTCGGATTGGGACTCGCGGTGATACTTGGTGCTTTCGGTGCACACGGCTTACGAGACCGGCTGGATGCCTATAGCTTAGGTGTTTACGAACGAGCGGTCTTCTATCAGTTCGTGCACGCGCTCGGGTTGCTCACGATGCCGCTGTTCCTGAAGGCGGGAATGATTGCTGAAAGCTCGGCGAACCGGGCTGCCTGGCTACTGCTGATTGGGATAGTAGTGTTCTCCGGGAGCCTCTATGCGCTGGCGATCAGCGGGATCCGGGCACTCGGCGCAATTACCCCAATTGGCGGATTGGCTTTCATTGGCGGTTGGCTGCTGCTAGGTTTTGGACTGCTGCGCAGCCGTTGAATCCCGTTTGCGAGCTCGACTGAAGAGCATCGCCGACCAGGTTTTGTCGATCGAAGCGACCTTGTAGTCGATGTATCCGAACTCTTTCAGATACTCGCGTAACAATGGCATCGACAACTCACTATCGGCTCCCGAAGCCCGCTTCGGCCAGGCCAGCGTAAGCGGCAACTCGAAAGTGCGGCGGAAGATCGCAGCCAGGCCGGCCTCGAGCTCATTCATGGTTGTGGTGAAGAGCAGGACTGAGTCGAACTTTCGGTTTAGCTGGTCGTGAACCGTCAGCCCGTCGACGGACTCGAGCAGGGCCAGGAAGCTTTCGGGCGCGTTCAAAACGCAAATGGTCTTGCCGCCTAAAAGATTCAGCTTCTTGGCGACGGGTACCTCACTATGATGCTTCGCAACCGTCTTGGGAGCTGTGGCCAACAACTTCGGTATCGCCTTGGCTATGTTTTCCCATTCGCACCACTGTGAACCGGGTGCGTCTGCGAGTGCTTTTTCGACTTTCTGGGGTTCCCCGCCGACGAACAAGATCGGGATATGACACGTCGAGCGTTGGCTGCGCAGTACGGAAGCGACTGCACGTCCGTTGGACGGCATTCGGGTGAGATCGATCAGGAGGGCTTCAGGGTTGACTGACCTGATGGTCTGGACAGTTCTACCGGGCTGTAGTCGGAGCAGTTCAAGACCAACGCCTTTGGATGAGGCTTCCCGGACTCGAGCTTCAGCTTCCGACTCGTTCCAGTGCACAAGCGCAAACTTCGCCATGAGCGAAGAATAGCCGAAAGCCTAGACTTTTTGGGCGGCTCCTCGCCGAGCTGCCATTTTTTTCGTCAGTGCATCCATCAAACGGTTCTTCATGTCCTCAGGCACGCATTGCGGTTCCATGCCCTTGTAAACACGGAGGGTCTTTTTAGTGGTGTCGACAACCACCCAACAGTTAGGACAGTGCTCAACGTGTTGCTCAAGCTCACGCCGGACTTCAGGACCTACCGTCTCGTCCAGAAAGTCGTTTAGTTCGCTCAAGAAATCCTTACATGTAAGCAAACGCGTCCTCCCCTTTACGCTTAAACAGTCGTGTCAACTTCTCTCGCAACTGCAGGCGCGCGCGGAGCAGCCGGCTTTTGACAGCCGGTACTGAAAGCCCGAGCGCCTCGGCTGTATCTTCCGTCGACATTTCTTCGATGTCTCTCAACACGAAAACGGTGCGAAACGCTGGTTTCAAGCTTTCGATTGCCTTGTCGAGAATCTCCCGCAGCTCTTCTCGAGAATATCTCTGCTCGGGATCATCTTCCCAAACAGCGATTTCGCGCACAACGGTATCTTCACCGGTATCTGTAGGTTCATCCAACGAGACGGTCCGGTCGGACTTGCGCTTCCGCAGCTTCATCAACGCTTCGTTCACCGCAATACGTACGAGCCAAGTATAGAACTTCGACTGGCCCTGAAACGAATCCAGATGCGTGTATGCCTTGAGAAAGCTCTCCTGCAGAACGTCTTCAGCATCCTCATCACTTTGGGTTATCTGCTTCGCCATCCGATAGACGCGACGCTCGTAGCGATTGACCAACTCATTGAACGCCTGGTCGTCTCCGGCTTTCGCCTTCTCTACTAGTGCCGCTTCGTCGAATGTTTCAGCTATGTCGGCTTCGGGCATCAAAAGTACCTATTGTCATCATACGCCCAGCAACCTTGTTGCCGTTCCCTCTACAAAGAAATACAGAAAGGCCTGTAACCCACGGTGGTTGCTGTACCGTTTAAACGTGCGTGGTCACTCGAGCTTTGTTGTATCTTTTTTGTGCAACCGTCTGCTCTGAGGTTACAGACGCACAGGTAATTAAATTGAGAGCCGCGCCGTCAGTAGCCCTGCCGGGGGCGGTCGACTCCAATAGCCCGATCTGGTGGGCCGATGGTGGTTGGTTTTCGATCACCTCTGCTGGAATTCCGGTCCTCACCAAAGGCTTCATCTTCCCATGGGAGGAAGGATTTCCCAGGCGTGTCCGAGTGGATTGGCAGCGTACATCCGTCTGGTTCGAATCGGTGTGGCGGCATACCGACGGAACGCTGTACGCGTGGTACCACCACGAACCTTCAGGTCTCTGTGAGAACGGATTGACAGCCCCCCAGATCGGAGCCGCCGTCTCGTACGATAACGGGCAAAGTTTCACAGATCTCGGCATTATTCTCGAGGCTGCCGACTCTATTGACTGTGATGCTAAGAACGGGTTCTTCGGTGGCGGGCATGGTGACTTCTCGGTCATCCCTGATCGCAAGAACGAGTACTTTTACTTCCTATTCGGAAACTACGGTGGGCCGCTCGAGCATCAGGGGATCAGCTTGGCCAGGATACCGTTCTCGAGCTTGGCGCATCCGGTGGGAGAGGTCTGGAAATGGCACGAAGGTGAATGGTCGGAGCCTGGCGTTGGAGGACAGGTCACACCGGTTTGGCCGGCGCGCAAGGCTTGGCAGGATGAAGACACAGACTCATTCTGGGGCCCGTCGATTCACTGGAACACCGCCATCGAGCGATACGTTATCGTGATGAACCACGCCTGCTGTGCTCCGTTTTGGCCGCAAGAGGGCGCTTACATCGCTATCGCTGAGCAGTTGGAGGACCCGACAAGCTGGCCGTCGCCGAC
>DASQVJ010000687.1:0-7775 GCA_035640835.1 Bryobacteraceae bacterium | reverse complement strand
CTACTGAGGAATCGTAACGCGCATTCTCCGTACGAGTCGATGCGCTTCTCATGACTTTGTGATCAAAAGCGCGGGCGAGGTATTTCCGTGTGTCGGAACGGCTCCAGTTTGCGCAAGCCTCTTGAACAAAGAGGGTGGAAGAGAGCATAGTAGGCAGTCGATACGGACCTGCGGAGACTAGCTTGACTGGGATGTTTAGGCGCCTTACGAACCAGCAGGAAAGCCTGCTTAAGCAGGTCTTCGGCGAGCGGCATCGGATGTGAAATTGTAGTAGGCCTGGAGTCCCCAGCGGTTGTACGGTTGTAGCCTCTCGAAAAATTCGGTTCTGACTTTTTCTGTCACCTTGCTAAGTCGTGACTCTTTCGTTGCGCGCGGCCTCAGGAGAACAAGAAAAAAGACTGCCGGCTCGCCATAGGAGTCGGTGTCCAAAGTGAATTGAACATCGGCCACATCACGAGGATCGAGGGCTTGTGTTGCTTTCGCGATCTCCTCTGCGAGTTCGTCTTGGTTTACGAAGCCTCGGGCGATGATGGGCATGCGTCATTATGGCCCAAATGTTGGTTGCGGCTCACGTTTGTTGGGGCGCCGGAGCGAATCGTCAGCATCAATGTACGCATTTACGGTAGACTTCACTGCATACGCCGCTCGCAACTGCGACTATCGGCGTCCCACATTTGAAAACAACTTCCTTGCTGGAGCGGCTGCTTGACGACGACCACGTCTGGCACCGCTGGGATGGAGACGTTGCTGAGCTCCTAAAGACTATCCAGGCCGCCCTGGAGCGTGAATTCTCAAGCCCAAACCTACCCGGTCCGAGTTGGGACTCGAAACTACGGCGCGAGCGACTGTTGTGGCTCTTCGACCGGCTGGCTCCCGTAACGGATTTCGAGGCTTTCGAACCCTTTCGCCGCAATTCACTCGGCCTTTACGCCTGGGGGCGACGGTTGCCTCCCGGTCGACGAGATGGGTTGCTGCACATCAACAGCCCAGAGTCGCAGACGAAATTCATAAACACCGTACCTATACAAGCCCAAATCTACGCTTGGTGCGATTCGTGTCCAGACGATCAATTGGAGACCTTGCTGGCGTGGCCCGAGCAGTGGGCGACCGTTTTGAGGTCGCATGACATCTGCGGGATGCCTTCGCCAGAACGCGAGTTTTCGCGTCGTTGCAAGGACCGGGCTTTGCGACGATCAGCTCTTCTGGAGTCGCTGAACTTAGGGGTGTCACTTTCGCGCGAAGCCGGAGTTAGGGGTGAGCTCGGCAAGCGCGTTGCTTGGACTGCTTTTCCGCTATTGCTGCAAGACGCTGCCGCCGACACTCCGGGAATTGAACAGCCCTGCCCATCGGAAGATGAGTGGATCAACTGGTTCAAGAACGTGCTGACGCAACCTGCCTTTGCGCACCTTGCAGAATTTGGTCGGGCAGTCCTCGCAAGGTCAGCCTCTCTGGCCGAGGCTTTGTGGATCTGGCACCACGGACCGAATGAGTGGAGGCAACTTTATGAATACGCATGCGGCTGCAATCCAGATCGGCGGGTGTTCACGCAATTGTCTCTGATTGTTCCGAAGGATGAACTCGACTCGTGGGACCACTTCGTCCTCGACCAGCCGCAGGATAGGGGGGAGATGAGAGCTTATTGCCGCTGGATAGATGCTGAATATGTCGAGGTATTGAGGACGCATTTCGATCACCCATACTCCGATTGGCGCGCCTGTGCATACCAGAACTACTTGGCGAAGGCCAGGGAACCGATATTAAACCATCATTGGGGAAGAAGTGAACGGCTGGAGCGTTGGCAATTCGAGCTGCTAGATCGACGCTTATTTGCACCTGCGCCTCTTCGTCCTGCCGCCATCGTCGAAGATGTGCAGCAGGTAGAGGCTGACTTGCGACTGAGAGATCCGTTTAACCACCGCGCCTTCTAGGCACGAGCGACCATCAAGGCCCGAGCAGCCGACGAAGCTCGGCGATTTCGTTCGGGGTCAAGCTGCGGATGGACGCTGCGCTCTGTCGGAACATGTCCTTGCGGGCGGCAGAAATCTCGATGTTTGTGGGAAGCTGCCTGCCCGCACGGGCCACATCTTCGAGGCTCGGGTACTTACGGTCTGCAGGGATCATCTCGACCGCTAAAGCGCGATCCGTCATCGGCGTGAGCACAAACTGGTCGGTGCCGTCAGGGCTGATCTCGACGATGATGTGGTACAAGCCGGGCGGTGTTCCGGTGTTCGCTGCGGGCCGGATCATCAATTCATCCATTGCGATTGGAGTCCTCCTCAAACATGCAGTCGATTGGATCAGAGCAAACAGTAGCAGCCATTGGGAGCAACGTCGCAGCAAGCATCTACTTGTCGGCATCCATGTCTCCCGGTACGCAGAGATAGCCGCAGAATTTGTCGTAGTCGTCTGATCCGGGGTACTTCCGATCTGCGGTCTCGGGGTTCGTGATCGGCTTGCCGGACGCGTCGACTCGAGAAGCGGCTGTGTTTCCCCTTTTGTGCGACCAAGTGCCATCAGGCTCCTGCCGGTACCAATGATAGTCATTGTCACCAGCGGGGTGTGACTTATCCTGAACGACACCGGCGATCTTACGAGAGCCGACGGGGCAGCATCCTTTCGCGTCAGGATTCGTGGCCCCCTGGCGCCGCGCGCCGTCCATGATGTCTGCACAGGTGATGTGCCGGCCTGGGTCAGTGCCGCCAGGAAAGGGGCTATGCGGCTCGCCAGATTTGGCGGGATCGTCGCAGGCATAGCGATAGCAGTTGCCGCGCGATGTGGAACCTGATCCCCAGTCGACTTTCTTTGGTGGTGGCGGAGGAGGACAGCCTGACCCGGACTGGTTTGTGCCGGCATCTCCTCCTCCTTTTGCTCCGGGGTTGCTGCAACCACATCCGTCAGGCATTGGAGGTCCTCGCTTCGAGCGTTGCCAGCGATTTCTGGAGACATGCGATGGTTCGCGAGAAGAGTAGCTCCGGGCCTTTGCTAGCGATCTCCGGGCGAAGTCCGGCCTCAATCCAGGGGTATTGCGGATCCTTCAGGCATTTGTGCCCGAACGCATACATCAGACCTGCGAGAACGATGGCCGTCTCCGGGCTGGTTGCGAAGCCGAGCTCAGTCGCGAGCACTCCGGCTCGATAGATGACGAAGCGAACTGCGGCCTGGCCCAAGTATCGGGCCTTCTCAGGGTGGAGGCGATAAAAAGCGGCAGCCAGGAGGTCGGGTGATGCGGTCGCGGCCACCTGAACATGTTTGAACTGGACTTTGACTGCTCGACGCAGGGCCTGGATTTCGTACTCGAACTTCGGGCCGACGACGGCGTCGAGGTAGTTGGTCGCGCGGCGATAGAGCTCATCGGCTCGCTGCATTTGATCCCCGCTCGGATCAGCTTGCAACGCCTGTGTCGCCCATTGGAGTTGTGGATCGGAATCGAAGTCGGTGCCCAGTTGGATCATGAGCTCGAGGAAGAGACGCACGGGTCCGCGGCTTGTAAAGCCATACGTCGCGGCCCGTTCCGCGCCGAGGCTAATTAACTTTCGAAGGGTGTTCTCGCCGATTGCCGCGCAGTGCGCTGGGGCAAATCCGCTGAGATGGGAGTACATCTCCTCTTCAAATCGCTGCTGCGCAGCGTTTTCGAGCGTAGCGACCTGTTCTTGACGAATGACCATGACCTGCGCCCTCCCCGTCATCCAGGTCATGCGTCGAAACCGTTAAGGATCTGCCAGGATGTAGCAGTGACGCGCCGGGTCCTGATTGGGTTAGTCGTCGAGTTCGGCGATGGTGATGGTAATTGAGGGGTTCGTGGTTCGGAGGATGCCGTCGGGGGCTTCAACCATAGAGTCAGGCGTGCAGATCCATCCTTGTCGTTTCAACGGATCGACGATCCATACGAAGGGCACACCCAGACCGAGGTAGTCGTGGATGCGTTCGTGCATGGTGCTGAATCGATCTTCAGGAGAAAGCACTTCAACGCAGAGGAAGGGCGGTGAGGTCAGCGGGCCACGATCAGGTCCGCTACCCTCGATCATGCAAACATCTGGTACGCGGTAGCGGGTGTCGCTAATTCGGACCCTAAGCTCGACGAAGGGTGTAAGGCCGAGTTTTTTACCTTGAGCTCGGAGCGTCGCATAGATTTCGCCTTGCCACCTTGAGTGCTGTATCTCACCCACGTTTCTTCCCACCAATACGCCGTCTACGTAGTCGCAGTCCGGCCGGTAGGAGGTTTGCAGATACTCTTGCAACGAGACGATTGTTCCCGCGGCCATGTCCGAAGTATAAACAAACATGCTCGCGTGTACTGGCGGGTACTAGAGAACGCTCCGCAGCCCGAGATGCTTCACGAATGGATCGAAGTCTCCGTCGTTGTGGAGCAGGTCGTAGCCGTTCTGGATGCAGCGCGTGGCGATGATCGTGTCAATCGTCTTGCGAACGGTTATGCCGAGATGCCGAAGGAATCTGAAGTTCTGGGCGGCTCTGATGGCGATGTCCTTACCGCCTAGTTCCACAACGGTGAGAGACATGAACATCTTCTCAACGGTTTTGAAGGCCCGTTCATCGTCAATTCCTTGGAGGACCTCCGTCAGGATCAAGTCACCGACAGCCAGTCCTTCAGAACCAAGCAGACTGTCAAGTCTGTCCGTCTGGGGATTCCCGACTCCTTTTAAGTAGTCGATCCAAACGGTAGAGTCGACGAGGATCAACGATCTTGCCTCATGGCATCGAGATCGCCTTGCCAGTTTACTTTTCCGCGAAGTTGCCGGATCTCGGCCTGTTTGCTCAAACGCAGAAGTGTTCGAAGGCCAAGTTCCACAGCCTCTTTCTTCGTTTTAAGACCGGTAGCACGAAGAGTATCGCGCATCAGCTTGTCGTCAATTACGATATTCGTGCGCAGCGTGTGTATGCCTCTCTATAATTATACACATTGGCTGGATAGCTAAAAAAAAAACGCGCGAGCCATTGCTGACCCGCGCGCTTTGTTTGAGATGGAATGGGCTTACTTGGCCTTCGTGCCGGCTTCCTGCTTGAGCTTTTCGCGTTGCTCCTTCAGGACCGCCTTGCGGCTCAGCTTGATCTTGTTGCCTTCGAGCGCCAGGACCTTGACCATGATCTGGTCGCCTTCCTTTAGCTCGTCGCGAACCGCCTTCACGCGGTTTTCCGAGATCTCGCTGATGTGCAGCAGGCCGTCGGTGCCGGGGAAGATTTCGACAAAGGCGCCGAAATCGACCAGGCGGACAACCTTGCCGAGATAAGTCTTGCCGACTTCGGCAACAGCCGCGATATCGGTCACCATCTGGATCGCTCGATTCGCGCTCTCGCCGTCGGTGGCGAAGATGTTCACCGTGCCGTCGTCTTCCACGTCGATCTTGACGCCGGTAGCATCTACGATGCCGCGGATCACTTTACCGCCGGGACCGATGAGCTCGCGGATCTTGTCGACCGGGATCTTCATCGTGAAGATGCGAGGAGCGTGCTTGGACAAGGTCGTCCGAGCTTCCGGCAGGACCTCGACCATCTTGTCGAGGATGAACAAGCGGCCGCGGCGCGCCTGCTCGAGAGCTTCGCGCATGACATCGGCGGTCACGTTCGGCACCTTGATATCCATCTGCAACGCCGTGAGGCCGTCACGAGTTCCGGCAACCTTGAAGTCCATGTCGCCGTAGTGATCTTCGGCGCCTGCGATGTCCGTGAGGATCGCGTACTGATCGCCTTCCTTCACCAGGCCCATCGCGATACCGGCGACGGGTGATTTCACAGGAACGCCTGCATCCATCAGCGCGAGAGTCGCACCGCAGACCGAGGCCATGGAGCTCGAACCGTTCGATTCGAGGATGTCACTTACGACGCGGAGCGTGTAGGGGAACTCGCTCTCATCGGGGATAACCGCGGAAAGAGCGCGCTCAGCGAGATTGCCATGGCCGATCTCGCGACGTCCCGCGCCACGCATGAAGCCAACTTCGCCGACGCTGAACGGCGGGAAGTTGTAGTGCAGCATGAAGCGCTTGGTGGTTTCGGTGGGATCGAGCAGCTCGATGCGCTGTGCATCTTCCTTGGTTCCCAGAGTGGCGGTTACCATCGCCTGGGTTTCACCGCGCGTGAAGAGCGCTGAGCCGTGGGTGCGCGGCAGCAGGCCGACTTCGATGCTGATCGGACGGATCTCGTCGAACGCACGACCGTCGGGGCGGCGATGGTTCTTCAACATCTCGTCGCGGAAGATCCGTTCCTTCAAAATGTCGAAGAGCTTGCCGGCCTCGTCCTTCAGTTCCTCTTCCGCTGCCTCGACCACACGGGCGCGCAAAGCGTCGATGCGGCTGTAGCTCTCGAGCTTGGGGTACTTCCTGGTATCAAGAGCATCGGTGAGTTCTTCGCGAATTTCCGCGGAGATCTTGTCGAACAGCTCCTGGTTGATGGGCTTGGGAGTGAACTCCCACTTGGGCTTGCCGGCTTTCGCCTTCAGCTCCTCGATGCCCTTGATGATGGTTCGACAAGCTTCGTGGCCGAACTCGATGGCTCGAACAGCGTCCTCTTCGACGACGCTGTCGCCGCCCGCCTCCACCATAACGATGCCTTCGTTCGTGCCGGCAACCGTGATGGTGAATGTGCCTTCCTTCTGCTGATCGTAGGTCGGATCGGCGTGGAATTCGCCGTTGACCAGCGCCACGCGAATGGCGCCTAAGGTGTGGTGAAAGGGAATCTCAGAAATCGCGAGCGCCGCAGATGCACCGATCATCGCCAACGTGGACGGATCGTGATCGGGATCGGCCGAAAGAACCATGCCGATGATCTGGGTCTCATTGAGAAATCCTTCGGGAAAGAGAGGCCGGATCGGACGGTCGATCAAACGGCTGGTCAGGATCTCCTTTTCGGAGGGGCGACCTTCCCGTTTGATAAAGCCGCCAGGAAAGCGACCGGCAGAATAAGTGTATTCACGGTAATCAACCGTGAGCGGAAAGAAACTGGCACCGGGCTTCGGTTCCTCGTTCGCACATGCCGTGACGAGTACTACCGAGTCGCCCGAGCGAACGACAACGGCGCCGTTCGCCTGCTTGGCCATCTTTCCTGTTTCTAACGTAATTTTTCGACCATTCAGGTCGATGTCAACGGTGTGAACCATTGATCCTCCAAATCGTCCCTGCGCGCCGGGCGCAGGTTTTCGCGACTAAGAGGAGACTGAGGTCTCGTCGTGTAGGCTTTTCCGCTGCTCACCGGGAACAGCTTTGCGGGCCGGCTATCGGCCGCACCTAAAAGAGTTCCTTCAGATCGGCAGTGACCGGGATCCCGGCGGTGGGATGACTCGAGCTGTGTTGGAGCGGGAGCTACCGACGGATTCCGAGACTCTGAATCAGCGCTTTGTACCGTTCCGGACTGCGGTCCTTCAGGTAGTTCAGCAGCTTGCGCCGACGCGCTACCATCATGAGCAAACCGCGGCGGGAATGATGATCCTTAGCGTGAGCTTTGAAATGTTCCTGAAGCTGCAGGATACGCTGGCTCAGGATGGCGACTTGCACCTCCGACGAACCCGTGTCCGTTTGATGGGTGCGATACTTCTGTACTACGTCTGTTTTTACTTCTGCCGCCAATGCCATTCTGAAGTGTAAACCCCTCGTCTTACCTTTAATCGATTATTTACCTTGACAGGATAGCACTCTAGAGCTATTCGGCGCTACCTAAGCTGGTATTGAGGCTTGTTTTTCCAGCCAGAATCGAATGCGGCGGACGGCTTCCTTCAGGTTTTCCATCGAGTTTGCGTAGCTAAACCGTAGATATCCTTCACCAAACTC
>DASQVJ010000686.1:0-4526 GCA_035640835.1 Bryobacteraceae bacterium | reverse complement strand
CGCGATAAATCGCGGTCCGCCTGTTCGACAGGATCCAGTTGCTCAACCGTACCGAACAAGTACGGGATTTGATTACTGTGAGCTGCTCTCCGGTGCCGCTTTCGGTTGTGAGCGCTGACATAACTGAAGAGATAGACAAAGACGGGAGACCCACTTCGGGCCAACGAATCGGCAATTCCCCTCGCGCTCAGCAGAAAGATGGAATCTGTGATGAGGTCACTAATTGTTGTTTTCAGAGGCCTGCTCGGGATCGCGGGATATCGCTTGAGTATGTCTGAGGCGTGGCTGCCATACCGGAAGCCTAGATACGCTTTGTACGAAACGTCAGACATGCTGAAGGTGTTTCGGAGAACCCATTCGTCGCCCTCATGAACGGCGGCGCCAACCATTACCGGCGTCCTTCGCGACTGCACTTTCGTGGAAAACTCTGGCGGATTTATCGGGAGCACCCAACCGTCAACAACTGGGGAAAAGGACATCTCCGGTCCAAATCCTGCGTACTTCAACGCGTTGAGACCCGTTGGGGGCAGACGTTTTCGCAATTCGGCGGGCGTTGCGGCGCGCAACTCTTGAACACTGCGGCCGAAGATGGCTTCGCCCGTACGCTGGAGTTCGCGGAAATGCGGTTTGGGATACACGACCATAGCTGGTCCGTTCAGGACGGCGCGCTGGAACAAGCCTTGCGATAGTGGCGATGCGAGAAGGCAGGCGACGGCATGAGCACCAGCAGAATCACCCATGATCGTAATCTGCTCCGAGTCGCCCCCAAACTTCGCGATGTTACGCTTTGTCCATCGAAGAGCGGCAATCTGGTCCAGCAAAGCGTAGTTACCCGACGATCGATGCGGAGATTCACGACTCAGTTCCGGGTGCGCGAGAAAGCCTAAGACTCCCAGGCGGTAGTTGAAGGAGACGATGACGAGTCCCTGTCGAAGAAGCGCCCCGAATCGGTAGTACGGGTGTGAGGCGCTCGCGCCCGCAAACCCGCCTCCGTGAATGAAGACCAATACAGGCATTCGGTTTGTGCGTATATCCCCCGGCGTCCATACGTTGATATACAGGCAGTCTTCACTGATACCCTCCGGCGGAACCGAAGCAGCTGCCTGTTCACACCATGGTCCATAGTGGCCGCTGTCGCGTATCCCCCGCCATGGCTCGACCGGAGCGGGCGCTTTCCATCGCCGGCTTCCGGTTGGAGCCGCTGCATACGGAATTCCGAGGAAGGCGGTTGCGGGTCCACCATCGGCGAGGTTCAAAGTGCGGCCGCGCACCCTCCCTGAATCGGTTGCGACGGTGGGCTCGACTGCGGATCCAGGTAAGACAAGCAGCCCCAGCAGACTTATGGCTCGAATCACGGCAGACGCCCAATCGGAGCTGCGACTGTTCATCGGTTCTATCGGCTGCTCCAGAAGACATCGTACATGCAATCGAGGCAGGCGCATCCGCTGGCACGGGCTGCGGCCGAGAAATATGGGCTCGGCAAAAGGGCGCTACGCGAATGGCTGACCACGGCGAGGCGATTACCCGCGATCAACGGCGTAGGGGCGATCGATTCTGCCGGTCGCGGGACTGATCACATCCAGAGTGTCAGCACCGTCGACCAACAATCCGTCGATTAACAATTTAAAATCGCTCACATTTCACTTCTTCTTAGTAACCGGACCGCTTGAACAGCACCCTCGCCTGGCTGAGCGCGCTCCCGGCTCGATTTGATGTGCGATACGACGTGCTGTCATACGCACAGTGACTCCATTTGGAAGTTACAGCTGGTGCTCAGCCTTCAGCATCTCCGCAGCGCGTTCGCCGATAACCACACAGGGCGCCATCGTGTTGCCTGCTATTACTCGCGGCATGATTGAGCCGTCAGCGATACGAAGCCTCTCGATGCCATAGACCTTGAGACTACCCCCCACGACGGACATGGGATCGCGGCCCATTTTGGCCGTACAGGTCTCATGCGAATATGTCGTGGCGACCTCACGGATGAAGTTCTCCAGATCGACACCCTTCAGATTGCCGGGCATTACTTCCCGTTTTGTGTAGGGGCCAAGAGGCGCCGAGTTTCCGATTTCACGGCAGAGTTTGACTGCTGCAACCGCAGCCTTCATATCATCCGGATCAGATAGGAGATTATCCTCGATGAGAAGCGGGTCGAGAGGGCTCGGCCCCGTTAGGCGGATTCGTCCCCGGCTCTTTGGTTGTGTAACTCCCGGCAAAAGCGTCCAGCCTGCCGGCGGCGGGTTGAATCTCGCTGCCGATTCGGCGCTGCAAAAGGGCACTTCCGTTTGGCAGATTTGCAGATCCGGGGTGTCGAGAGCTGCGTTGCTTTTCCAAAAAAACGTGGCTTCGCCCGCATTGTTACGCGGCGCCAACGGTTGTTTATATTCCCAGATGCAGGAAGCCATCACGTGATCCTGAAAGTTCCGGCCAACGCCAGGAAGATGCTCCACGACGGGAATTGCCCACCGGCGCAACTCGGCTTCATCGCCAATGCCGGATTGCATCAGAACTTTCGGCGTGTGGATTGCTCCCAGGCAGAGGACGACCTCACTTCCCGCACCGATTCGATGGACCCGATCTTCGTAAACAACCTCTACGCCCACTGCCCGCATTTCCTCAAAAATCACCCTCGTGACCAGAGCATGACTCAAAACGGTCAAATTCGGGCGATCCAAATATGGATACGTATAGGAGCGGAAGATCGACAGTCGCTGCCCATCGCGCACGCGCATTTCTAAAAGAGAGGCGCCGCCTCCGGTCTCCATCATGCGCCCGTTATGGCCTGAAAAAGTCGGAATCCCTGCAGCGGATGCCGCCGCTTGCACCATCGCAGGAGCAATCGGGTTGGGATCGGGTGCAAGTTGCACGAAGACCGGCCCACCGGTTCCGCGATAATCCGAGTCGACCTCACCAGACCAATCTTCAATACGGCGGAAGATTTTCAAAACAGACTGATAGTTCCAGGCATGGTCGCCTGCTTCGGACGCAAAGTAGTCCCAGTCGTTTTTGTGTCCCCACGCCCATGCCATTGCGTTAACGCTGGAACCACCGCCCAGGACTTTGCCCATGGCTAGGGGCATGCGGCGGCCGTTCAAGTGAGGACTTGGCTGTCCCAGAAAACCCCAGTTGCGCTCGCTTGCGTAATTGGTTGGCCATCGAATAGCGTCTCTCACCTCCGCGACGTCATCCGATCCGCCTGCCTCCAGGAGCAGCACCTGCACGTCCGAATTCTCGGCGAGTCTGCGCGCTACAACAGAGCCGGACGAGCCGGACCCACAGATGATGAAATCGTAATGCTCCTTCAGAGCGGCACGAAGCGTGCTTTGATTCAGACGAACGCGTTCGGCGAACTCAATGTGGTCATTGCATGATAGTGACGGTGCAATTTCCGTAGTCATTCCTGATTTCTCCTTCGTATTAGCTCGCTGCAAAAGTTTAGTGGCAACTGAGTGGCGCAGACGAGGGCCTGCCGCAAAGAGCAGCTGACAGAATTTGCCATCCCTTGTCGCTCGTCCCGTATTTCTCGCCGAAGAACCGGGCCAATCTGCGCTGCAGAATTTCTTCAGGCGGTTACACTCTGGCCCAGGCACAAATCTGCGCCGGGCCTGACACCTGACTACGCGTTGCCACTACTGCGTCTCGCAGCTGCTCTTCAAGCGCCTCGACTTCGAGGACATCCTTCACTGCAACTCCCATTCGATACAGCTGGGGCAAGAGGCTTCGCAACGTGTCCACCAGCCACCCGCAGGGGGCATCTGCGCCGCCCCAAATCGGCGTCTCGCTGAACAACTTCGGCTGCGACAGTCCGGCAGCCCAGAAGTGTTGAATCAGCCGATCGCCCACGTCGTAATTGGGTAAAGCAAACGAGAATGCCATTCGAATCAGCTTGTCTATCAACTCGAAGAGTGCGACGTTGGGCATTGAACGGCACTCCTGGTGTAATCCCAACTCATGGAACGCGACGGCGCCGCCGGGTTTCACCAGGCGCGCGGCGGCCCGAAGCAGGGACGCCGGATCAGACTGGTACATCAGGATGTATCGGCCGATGACGAGATCGAAAAGCCCCTCGTCGGCAAAGGCTTCGACTGATGCCTCTTCAAAAGCAACGTGCCGAAGGCCAGCTGTCTGCGCCCGCTCCCTGGCCACCGCCAGAACCTGCGGGTTACGATCGATACCAACGACCGACCCCGATGGCCCAACCAGCCCCGCAGCCAGCATTGCCACATCTCCGGCGCCACAGCCTAGGTCCAGGACTCTCATTCCCGGGCCAATTCCGGCGCTCAAGAGAAGCCGCTCGGTGGTTGGCCGCAGGATTTCCGCTTGAGCCTTCAGGCGCTGAATCTCGGCGGACGAGTGTCCAAGAATATAGATGGTCTCGTTCTTCCTGTTCATAGCGTGTCTCTATCCAGCAGAACTCGGTAATTCGACGCACTTTCGGTCTTCATAGCCGTCTGCACAGCGGATTCGCAAGTGAAGGGAGGCTTCAGAGTCGAACGTGTTAATGCTTCGATTTCAGTCATTAGCGC
>DASQVJ010000685.1:0-6363 GCA_035640835.1 Bryobacteraceae bacterium | reverse complement strand
TTCGGATCATCACGCTGGTTTTCTTCGCTTCGTCCCCGACAAGCGCGAGAACTTCCAGGATGGTTTGATTCAAGTCGAGCTTCTCTGTACGCGCCGCCGCCCTCCTGGTCAGCGCACGAATCCGGACGATCACGTCACCCGCTCGCTTGCCATCGCGGACGATGCGGCGGAAACCTTCCCGCGCTTCCTCCAGATTCGGCGAGATTCCCGCGAGCCACCGCAGGCCCGCACTGGCATTACTCACCACGCCCGCAAGCGGCTGGTTCACTTCATGTGCGATCGAGGCGGCCAGTTCGCCCATCATGCTCACCCGGTTTATGTGCGAGAGATCTGCCTCGAGTTGGAGCCGTTTCTCGCGCTCCGCTTCAGCGCGCCTGCGGTCCTCAATGTCCGTAACAATTCCACACCAACTGAGAATCTTCCCGCGCTCGTCATGCAGTGGCACAGCGCGAGTCAGAAACCACCGATATTGCCCATCGGCAGCCCGAAACCGGAGCTCATGTTCGAACGGCTCGCCCGAAGCGAGGGCGATGCGCCACATCTCCCAGGATCGCTGCCGATCCTCGGGGTGAACTGCCTGTATCCAGCCTGAACCATCTCTGTCCTCCTCTTCCGGACCGAGACCCGTATACTCCGCCCAACGCCTGTTTACGAACAGATTGGTCCCGTCCGGACGAGCAGTCCAGGCCATCGCGGGGATGGTGTCGATCACATCGCGAAGCTTCTTGAACTCCCGCTGCAGTTGCCGGACACGAAACCGGTATGCTGCCCAGAACAGTAGCACCAAAACGCCCGCACTCGCGGCCTTGAACCAGTTCGTCTGGTAGTACGCCGGGGCGACGGAGAACTCCAGTGTGTCGCCGGTTTCGTTCCAGACACCGCTGTTATTGCACGCGGCGACGCGGAAGCGGTAGCTGCGCGGCGCGAGGTTCGAGTAGTACGCCCGGCGCTCGTTGACGACTTCCTTCCAGTCCGGGTCTTGTCCCTCGAGCTTGTAGCGGAAGCGCACCTTTTCCGGCGCGACGAGGCTCAGCGCAGTGTAATCGATCGTGAGGTCGCGGACAAACGGAGGCAGCCGCAATCGGTGCGAGACGTCGTAGGTCTTGCCGTCAGCGGTGATCTGTTCGATGTGCACTGGTGGCGGAAGGTTATTGACCGGAAGGCGGCGAGGATCGATGACGCTCACGCCGTCCCAGGGCAGGAACCATATCCTTCCGTCCGGGGACTTGCCTACTCGCGGGGTATAGCCGCCAGGAGCCGCATGGATCCTGACGCCGTCCGAATTGTCAAAAACGGTGACCTTGACTCGCTGCTGCATATCTTTATCCTTCTCGATTGCGGCTATCCACGCGTCCACCTCGGAGCGCGCGAGGCGTGCCAGGCCGCATGCCGTGTACAGCCAGAACGCATGGTCGTCGTCTTCGATCACCCAGTGAATCCCATCGCATGGCAGTCCGTTCTTCGTCGTCAGCGTGTGAAACCGGCCGCCTTTCAACCGGCTGAGCCCGCCCTCGGTGGCAACCCAAAGCGTCCCGCTCGCATCAAGGTGAAGGCCCCCAACTATGCCTTGGCCCAACCCGTCGGCGGCGCCGTACCGGGCACGAATTTGACCATGCTGGAAATATTCCAGCCCCGGACCACCGCGGGCGTCCAGTGAAGGCGGATAGAGGCCGCGTGAGGCTCCGAGCCATAAGCCGCCCCGCACAGGATCCCAGAGCATGGGAATAACCGTCTCCGTTCGTCCCAACTTGGCCCAGGGAATCTGTTCGACCACGCGCCCTCCTCGCACATGAAAGAGGTTCCGGTCCTCGCTGATCCAGATGTTGCCGGCCGCATCCCCGGCAATGGCATGCACTCCGCCGGGGATGCCATCGACGGGAATAAACCGGTCGTTCTCGAAGTAGGCTACCCCGGCATGCGTCGAAACCCAGATTCGCCGCCCATCATCCTCAAACAGGGAATGGATGAGATTATCCGGCAATCCCGCATCGGTTATCTCGCGCACCAGCCGGCCGCTGCCGGTCATTCCCGCTGAGCCTCGCCGGGCCACGTTGCTTCGCTTGCGGTAAACCGTAACGTGCCCCTCCTTCAATCGGTTCAAGCCGTTAACTGTGCCCACCCACACGCTTCCGTCTCCGGCCGCTAGAAGAGACCAGGGTGCGGCTTGAGACAAACCCCGGTTCACAGAAATCGTGCTGACGGTGACGTGGCGAAAGCGATCAAGGCCGTTGTCGGTCGCCACCCAGATATTGCCTTCCCGATCCTCGAAGAGATACCTGATGTAATTGCCAGAAAGGCCGTCGGATTGCGAAAACAGATCCATCCTTCCCTGATGTACATGCACGAGTCCCCGGTCAAGGGTTCCGATCCAAAGACCGCCGTCGCGATCCCGGAGCACACGCGAGGGCTGAACCCCCTCAGTCGGAAGCGACCAGGCAACGACTTTCTCGTTAATGAGCTGCTTGAGTCCGCTGCGCATGACAATCACGAGTGCGCCGTTGCTGCTTTCAACTACACCCTGCGAGCTTTCTATATCCGGGAACGGATAAAGCTTCGGCGGACCAGGTTTCCACCGCCAGAGCCCGGTGTGCGCTCCCACCCAGAGATTGCCTGCTCGGTCTTCATGCAATGTGCTTGCCCGGTCCCCGAACTCGCCACCCTCTCCGTAGCACTGAACGCTGCCACTCCGAAACGCACAGAGTTTCCCGGGAGAAGATCGCGTGCCGGCCCAGACCGTACCTTCATGGTCCTCGATGAACTTACTAACAGACTGTCCGGCAAGTTCCGGGTACTGGGTCAGCTTGCCGTCCTTCCAGTTCGCAGGCCCTAGCCACGTGCCGATCCAAAGGCGTCCATCGCGCGCGGCGAACAGGCTACGAATATAGCTGCTGGGGAGTTGCTGACCCGCTGGCGGCTGCCATGGGACGTGTCTGACACCATCGAAGCGAACGATGCCGAATTGCGTGCCCAGCCAGAGATACCCGTCGGGTGTCTGAGCAATACAGCCGATGGAGTCTTTGAAGAAACCTTCGCGGACCTTCCACGAGGTGTGCGCGTACTGACCGACGTCCAGCGTCGGATCGAGCGCGAGTGCGCCAGGACACCACGCCAGGAGCATCCAGGTCAGTACCACGCCCGCGGCGGGGACGTCTCGTGCTCGTCCGTTCCCTTGACTCACGAGGCCCACATCTTTATCTCGTCATCTCGCCGAAACCGGACTTCTTCAACGAGGTTCTCGGCTCCGCTCAGCCGTGGCCGTTGACGAACCGGAAAGCCCGGGAGTAGCCTTACAACATTCCCGTAATTCTGAGGTCCCGCTCTCGTTTTGCTCGCTGCGCTGACGTCCAAAGCCACCAAACGCTTCGCCCAACGATTTTCACCGACTTGCTACACGGTCATCGTCGCGGCTGAAGTCTCGGATACGAATCCCGGCCAGTCCAAAGGATCATGCAATACCCTGTTTAGGATTCCTGTCGCCCCAAGTGCAAAGAAGATGTACGCTGTTATCGGTTGTGCGATAAGACGCATGAAGCTAATGATCTTGTTCAGGGAACACTCGGCCTGCTGATCCTGACAATTCTCACGCTGGAACCGATGCACAAGGCTGGATTGCAGCGGAATGGGTAATCAGTGACACGCGGCGGCGCGTCAATTTCTACTCCCTGACGAAGGCAGCCTGGAGTGCCTGATGGCATTCCCGATATTGCGCGCCAGGTTGTGCGTAGCTCGCAGATTGCTCCCAAAGAAATGGACATCGCCGTTTAGCGTGCGTTCCATAACCATCTGACCTTCGCGCGTCAAGAGCTGGGTTCGAACCTTTAGCTTCGTGGCTCCTGTCACCGTTGTGACGGCCCGCCGGGTTTCGCTACCCTTTGTGTACGCCTCTACAGTTGTTTTCAGAATCAGGAGATCTGGAACGGCGGTGGCGTTCCGATCTCCGCTGCGGAACACTTGCTTGAACTGTTTGGTCTTAGCTAACTCGTCTATCAGATTTTCGTAGATTGCCGCTCGGAACGCGGGCTCGATATGGACGTTACCCGGGTCCACCTTGTCCACTTGCACGCTCCATTGTGCGGCCGACGAGTGGTCGGTAGTCGCCAGCATTTGGGGCAGCGACGCTGCCTGCATGATCGAGATTACGATCGCGAATGCTGTTCGCGATCTTTTTGTATCGAATGTCATTTGCCACCCTTGGTGCCGGGTTTCGTGCTGTCATTATCGATCGGGCTAGCCGGCAAGCCCTTAGCCTCCAGCTCACTCCGAAGAACCTGCCCCTGTCCCTTGTTCAGGAGGAAAATCGCGCTATGGAGACCGCCGTTGGAATCGAGATACTCCAGAGTTACGGTGTCGTATTTCTTATGTGAGAACAGGCCGATGACTCGGCCGCCTCCGAACGGTGTCGCAGCCCTCGTCAATGCCAACGGCACTCCGCCCACTTGCTTGTCGTCCTCTCCGAGTGCGAGGTTCCGGATGGAATCTATGGGGATCTGAGCAGGCGAACCGTCGCGTTTCTGAAATCGCAAGGCATCACCCTGAAGTGAAAGGCTTCCATTCGCGTTGTTCGCGATACCTTCGAAACCGAGGATGTGGGTTGCGGGCATTATAGAGCGCGAATCCGAAGTGTTTCCGCCGGACTGTTCCTGCGCTATCACAAGGTTGTGAGAGCAACAGAGAAGTATCGCGTACAGAAACATCCGACGAATCTCACTGGACCTATCGATCATTTCTCCTCCTGGACTGAAATCGTCTGGTGCCAATACACTTGGAGGCAATCGAGCTTCCGTTTGCGATCAGTTGTTCCGCGTGGAAGAGTAAGGCAGTGGATGCAGCTACTTGAGGGAAAACTCGTTACCTTGCCGTGACGATATTCATTTGAGGCCTCGTCAATCGACTGAGCAAATGACGAACAGCCGGCACAAGACGAAAGAGAGCGCGCGTGTTGAGAAACGAGGAATGTGGGATCTCGCGTTTGCTGAAGTCCTGGACTCGCCGTCTCCACACGTTTCCCGGTTCCGGGCCAATGGCTCTAATCGCGTTTACTGTCGGTTGACTCCCGGATCGTAGGCGACAACACCGTGTGGCGGGAGTTGGTCGACAGCTTGCATCTCGGCAGCCGGGAAACTGGATCGTTCCTAGCCGAGGCCAGAACTTCAGCTCAGGCAATGGCCTTTCGAGACCCATCTCCCCGGCCTTTTAGAAATCAGTTGTTGAGGGAATTGGAGCTACAAAAGCGCGATTGCAATCGGCGCGCGCTTCAGGAACTCGTGCAAGAAAGTTGGCCACGGATGAACACGGATAAACACGGATTGTGGGGTGAACCCCGTCGTTGAGACACGACGGAAAAGACACCGATGCAGTTCGATGATAAATGCTTTTCATTTCCAAGTCGACCGTTTTAAGCTCGGGTTGCCGGTAAAGCGGAGACGGGCCCTGCTGGCGAGCAACCCGATCGAGGAATAGCCGGCCGGAACTCATCGCGGACGATGAGCCAGGCGCGCTCGGGCATTCCAGCGAGACCGTAGTAGGTGGAACGTCCCTTCTTCATAATGATCGGATCGATGCCTTTGCCGTCATCACGGATGCTCACCCGCAGGCTTTCCTGAAGCCCTGAAGCCCTATCTGTCGGCAATCGTGCCGAACGCTTCGTCCATGAGCCATGTCGAGGTTTCAAGTGACCCTGCAGACGTCGCCCATAAACCCCGCTCTGCATCAGTTCCTCCCATCGCACAGACTCAGACAGAGAAGCGTAAGTTTCATTTGACGCAGGTCACAACATCATCGGTTCGAACTTCCACTTTCCGGAACAGCGGCGGTCGGCGGGAACTTACGCCGCCACCCTATCTGGCAGATGCAACACTTCCGTCCTCGACTCGAGCGATCAAGTCTCCCTCGTTCTGTGCGCGAGCCTGCTTAGAAGTGCACACACATGTTTCAGGGATTTCATGGACAACCTCAGGCTTCCCCCCTGCAGAATCTCGGCTCGATGGCCTGAGCAGGCGGCGCGGCCACCTTCCGTGTCTCTCGCTGGATAAGGGTTCGTGCTCTCTCCAGAACAGTGCAGCGAGCTCATTGCCATCGGTGAATTGCTCAACTTGAAGTGGTTCGGTATGCGGCCTCAAAACGGCAATTAAGTCCTCATAAGTCCGTCTCTTGCGCGCGAGAACTCGCTGTTGTCGCCGCCACTACTGCCGCGATTCACTTACGAATGAGGCCATGCCGCCATTTGCTGAAGAGGAACCTAGTCCCAAGCATATCCGCTCCTTACAGGACACCGTGACAACTGCATCCGACCCGCCGCTCCCACCCGGGAGACCGCTCGTGGATCTCAATTAGATTCCGCTTCAATAACGCGTAGACCAGTTC
>DASQVJ010000684.1:0-12486 GCA_035640835.1 Bryobacteraceae bacterium | reverse complement strand
TGGCGGCCTCTGTTGGAAATCTCCTGCTGGGTGTGTTCCTGACTCGCACGGGAAAGAAGACTAAATCCCTAGTGATCGAAGCACACGGCCGGCATGTGCTGACCGACTCGTGGACGAGTTTCGGAGTGGTTGCCGGGTTGGCTCTCGCCTTGGTGACGGGTTGGAAGCCCTTCGATCCCCTGGTTGCCATTGCCGTGGCCGTCAACATTCTCTTCTCGGGCGGGAAACTGATTCGTGAGTCTGTGCGAGGTCTGATGGACTACTCCGATCCCGAGATTAAATCGAACATCGAATCGGAACTGGATGCCCTTTGTCGCGAATACGGCATTGGATATCACCATCTTCGTTACAGGCACACGGGGTCACGTCTTTTGATCGACGTACATCTGCAGTTCCCTTTTGCAACGCCGGTCGGCGTAGCTCACCGAATCGCAACAAATGTCGAGCAGAGACTGAGTGCCGCGATGAGTGACCCGGCTGAGGTGTTTACGCATCTCGAGGCAGCAGAGGATCACGACGAGGTCCACGGGCCGAATCAGTTGTAAGGCCTGGCATTCAGCTGTCAGCGATCGGCTTTCAGCGCGTTCAAAATTGTCTCTCGCCAAGTGGCCAAGCTCGCCAAGAATAACCTAATGGCGGCTGGAGATTTTGCCGATATACACCACGGAGAGGCTGCGTCCGGCCGTCATGAAAGAGAAAATCATCACTCTGTTCGGAATCGCATTCATCGTCGCCGTCATTGCCACCGGTGTTTTCTATGGCCTGGTTGTAGCTCGAGTCAAGGCCCCGGCGGAGTCGGCGGGTGAACAGCAGGTTGTGGTGGCTGCGAAGCCGATCGATCGCGGAGCAGTGCTTGCAAAGGCGGATTTGAAGGCAGTCCCGTGGACAGGGAAAGAACTGCCGCAAGGGGCAGTTACCCGAGTCGACCAGTTGGTCGGCGCGACTCTCTTGGAAGGAGTGGGGCCGAACGACCCTGTTACGGAAGCCAGGGTGATTACGCCGAAAGCCATTCCGAGCGGCATGCGTGTGATCTCTGTGCATGCGACCGATTCGAGCGGTGTCGTGGCAATGTTGCGGCCAAGCCATCGAGTGGACGTTCAAGTGATCGTCAACAACAGCCGGGGCGAGCAGAGCATTCGTACCATTCTGCAGAGTGTGGAAGTGCTCAGCGTTTCGACCTCAGAGGCGACGAAGCCAGTTGTAAATCTGCTCGTGGCGCCTGAAGAAGCAGACGTTCTCGGACTGGCGGATACGGTTGCCCGTGTTCGCCTTTTACTGCGCAACGGTAGCGATAGTGGCCGTCCGACTTCAACGCAGTATCCAGTTTCTCAACTGCTGAGCTCGACTCCCAACCACGGACGTGCTGACAACAAAATGAGCGGGTTCCTCGCCACGGCGAAGAACTAGAGCCCAGAACCATGCAGGTCCTCGTTCTTACTACGCTCTTCTTCGCGGTTGCGCTGGTTTGTGCATTCGTTGCCGTATTCATCGGGCTGAAGGTGCTCGAGCGCCGAAACGGGGTGATGCCGGAGTCGCAGGTTCAGATCATCAAAGAGGACAAGGTGAGTTCGTTCTCGGTCATTGCGTCACTGCTCAGTAAATTCGACTTCATCAATGTCCTGCGGACGCGAACCGAACAAGCGGGTCTCAATTGGTCGGCTGGGCGCGTCGGTGCGGCCATGCTGCTGACCGGAGCTGTTTCTCTCGTCTTTCTTCACTCTTTATCGCGGATACCATGGGTGTTTGCGATACCAATAAGCTTGGGCTGTGCCTTGCTTCCATACACCTACATTCTGCAGCGCAGACAAAAGAGGCTACACGAGTTTGAGCTTCAGTTCCCCGATGCGTTGGAAGCCATCATTCGCGGCCTCCGTGCCGGGCATCCCTTTGCGACCAGCATGGAGATGCTCGCCAACGAAGATATGGGGCCCGTCACGATTGAGATCCGCCGGACTATTGAGGAATGGCGATTAGGGATGACCTGGAATCAGGCCCTCGACAATCTGGCGAACCGGCTCCCGACGACGGATGTCGGTATCTTCGTCGCTGCCGTGAAGCTCCAAATGCGGACCGGTGGCCGGTTGAGCGAGGTGCTTCTGAAGCTTGCCGAATCGATGCGGGAGAACGTGGCTCTCCGCGGTGAGGTTCGAGCGTTGGCCGCTCAAGCGCGTCTTACGGGAACCGTTCTAACGGTTCTTCCGATCGTCTTGGCGATTCTGCTGTTCTTCGTAAATCCAAACCAGATGATGCTCCTACTCGAGGATCCTGGCCGGACGTTCACGCTGAGCTGCGCCTGCATGTTGGTGCTGGCGCACTTCGTCATTCGGAGGATTGTCGACATTCAGATGTAATCGAGCGTAAACGCTATGGTTGACTTTGGATTACTTGCGCTGTTCTTCGCTTTCACGCTTATTTCGATCGCGGCTGCCGGCTACTTCATGGTCATCCGCAACGAAGCTGTGGTGTTGCAGGGTGACTCCAACAATTGGAAGGATGCCAGCATCGACTTCCTGAAGAATCTCGGAAGGTCGCTGCCAACTGTCCGGCCTTCGAACAGGGGGATTCGCGAGATGCTGGTTTCGGCGGGCTACCGGTCGCCTGAAGCGCCGACGATCTTCAACGGCCTGTCCTATGCAACAGGGCTGCTGATCGGACTCATCGCAGCCTTTCTCGCCGCCGTATCGGCGGGTGTTGCTGATGCCGGAATCGCTTTCATCGCCGGGGCGGGATTCGGCTATCTACTTCCGAAAAGGCTCCTCGACAGCCGTATCGCTCAAAGAAAGCGCAAGCTTGCAGCCGCCTTGCCAACCGCACTTGATCTTCTCGTGCTCAGCGTTGAGGCCGGACAAGCGCTCGATCAGGCGATCGCTGATGCTGCACGAGAGATTCGGCGGACGTACCCGGATCTTGCCGAGGAATTCGCTGGAATGTCGCTGGCGCTTCGAGCAAGTGCGAGTCGAGAGCAGGTGTTCAAGGATTTTGGTGCGCGTTCCCAGGAACCCGAACTCCGGAAACTGGCGAACCTGCTTATCGATAGCGATCGCTTCGGCACGAGCCTCGCGCCAACGCTGCGAACTCACGCCCGCTATCTGCGGGTGCGCCGCCGTCAACAAGCTCAGGAGCGAGCGCGCAGAGTATCGGTGAAGCTGGTCTTTCCAATTTTTTTCCTTGTGTTCCCTTCGGTACTCCTGGTTACGCTCGGTCCTGCAATCATTCAGATCATGCAGAACTTCTCCGGCATGTTCGAGTAAGTGCCGCCGCTTGCTAGACTGCAATCGTGTCTGCCCGCAAGCTGACGGCGCACGTGAAAGCTGCTGGTTGAGCGTCCAAGCTGAGTCCAAAGGTTTTGGACAAAGTGCTCGCCACGCTCCCGCGTGTGCACAATCCTAATGTTCTGGTTGGCTTTGATACGTCCGACGATGCCGGCGTGTACAGGCTTACGCCGGAGTGTGCCCTGGTGCAGACCGTCGACTTCTTCACTCCAATCGTCGACGATCCTGCGACTTTCGGATCGATTGCCGCCGCGAACTCACTCAGTGACGTTTACGCGATGGGAGGAACACCTGTCTCGGCCTTGTCGATCGTGTGCTATCCCGACGACGATTGGGATGACCTCGCGAACATCCTGCAGGGCGGGGCGGGGAAGATGGCCGAAGCGGGGTGCGCGGTCCTTGGTGGACACAGCGTTCGCGATCCGGAAATCAAGTTTGGCTACGCGGTAACAGGAACCGTACATCCGGAGAGAGTGTGGACGAATGCGGCTGCCCACGCAGGAGATGCTCTGGTCCTCACGAAGGCCATCGGAACCGGCATCATCTCTACTGCGCTGAAGAGGGGCGCCGCGAAACAGAGCGACGTTGACAGCTCGGTTGAATCGATGCTGCAGCTGAACGCGATGCAGCGGTTGCACTTCAGCAGTTCCAAGTGCATGCCTGCACGGACGTGACTGGATTCGGTCTGCTGGGGCATGCTCGAGAGATGGCGGTCGGAAGCAAGGTCACCCTCGAGATAGACGCCGAGCGAGTCCCCCTGCTGCCTGGAGCGCTCGAATATGCACGACTGGGTCACATACCGGGAGGCCTTCGGAACAACCGCGAGTTCGTCGAGCCGTGCGTCGGCGTGACTTCAACGACCGATGAAGCGCTCTTGTCGTTGCTCTACGACCCGCAGACCTCTGGTGGTCTGCTGGCGTCGGTTCCTCCAGACGCAGCCCGTTCTTTGGAAGAAAGTGGAATCGCCATCATCATCGGATCTATTACTCCACAACAGGACAAGCCACTCAAGGTGTTATGACCCGCAATCCCCTGATTGTTGCGCTCGATGTCCCCAATGAAGACGACGCACGATCGATTGTAAAGCGCGTCGGTACGAGCATCGATTTCTACAAGGTCGGAATGGAATTGTATGCCTCGGCCGGGATGGCTTTTGTCAAAGAACTGCTTGGTTCAGGCAAACAGGTTTTCCTGGATATGAAGTTCTATGACATCGGGGAGACCGTAAAGCGTGCGGTTGCGCAAGTCGCGAATTCCGGTGTTCACTTGCTCACCGTGCACGGCAGCGGCGCTGTGATGCGCGCGGCGGTCGAGGGTCGCGGAGGTCACGCGCTGAAGCTGCTCGCGGTCACCGTTCTCACCAGCTTCGATGAGAGCGATTTGCTCGATCTGGGGTACCCCTGTTCCGTCGAGGAGCTTGTAGCTTTGCGGACTCGGAAGGCGATGGAGGCTGGAATCGATGGTCTGGTGTGCTCGCCTCTGGAGGTCGCGCGCGTCCGCGCCTTAGCCGGTGATCAGGCGATTTTGGTCATTCCTGGTGTCCGCTCGGCAGATGCATCGAAAGGGGATCAGAAGAGGGTGGCGACTCCCGCGGAAGCCATGCGGGACGGCGCTACGTACCTGGTGATCGGGCGCCAGGTTACGAGGGCTGCCGATCCGAAAGCGGAAGCGGAGAAGATTCTCGAGGAGATTCAGACGGTTCGTCGGTGAAGACAAACCGAGCTCGTTCGCGATCTTTTCGCACGGCATCGATCGGGAATACCTGGTTGTGCATCACGATGTAGATGCCAGGACTTAGCAGACGAGCTGCTAAGAGGCTCTCCGTCAAGTTTTGTAGCCCGTCCGAATCTTCAAATCCGAGAGGCGCCATCGCGCCGGTGAGGACGATCGGCGCGGGCAGCTGTGCCAGCCTCTCCCGCAAATAACGGCCAGTTTCGACCATAGTGTCGGTTCCGTGCGTGATCAGGACCGGCTCTCCGGGTCCGACGCGCTTCACAACTGCTTGCAGGATGGTGGCTCGGTCGTCGTTCGTCATGAAGAGACTGTCGATGTTCATCACGGATGTGATTTCGACGTCGAGGTAGGGCAAGCGAAGCCGGCGTAAGTAGCGCCCAATCTTGGTTTCGGCGTTCTCGACCCGTCCCGTGGGCTCCTGGTAGCTTTTTTCAAGCGTTCCACCCGTCGCGATCAGGTGCAGTTTCTGACGCCGGGATGTCATCGGGACACCTCGAAGATCATTTGCGTGCAGCGAAAGAGGGCAATGTTCTTGCCGGTGACTGTTGAGTGGACCTCTGCATCCCAGACCTGCGTCGTTCGTCCCCGATGCATCCGCCGGGCTTCGCAGGTGAGCTCACCCTCGCGAACTGTTCCCAGGAAGTTGCACTTGAGCTCGATGGTTGTGAAGCCCTTGGCGGTTTCGGGCAGGTCGAATCGCGTGCCGTACCCGCAAGCCGAATCGGCGAGAGCGATCACGGAGGCCGCGTGCAAATAGCCATTCGGGGCCAGGAGCTTCTGCTGCACCGTCATGCGAGCGCGCAAAAGTCCGGGTTCGGCAAACGTTACTTCGTATCCAACCCACTCCGGCAAGTGATCCCGGCTGTAATTGTTCAATTCGTCAAGGGATAGGGTCGCCACTACGCTCTGATCGTCGCACAGTGGGAACCCCTGGCAAGGGCCCAGAAACGAGAAGCCCGCAGCCGGAACCTGCTCACGGCTGCGGGCATTTGGATCAGGAAGGAATACCTAAGCGTAAGCCCGGGTTGCGATGGAGTCGGCGAAGGAGCGAACGCAACGTTTGCGTGCTGCAACGATTTCCATGTTGCGGCGGCGGCGTTCGAAGGCCGCTTGGAGGGTTCGAAATGTCGTGTCGGGGGTGTTTGATGCCCAAACAACATCGAAGCCTCCACTCGTCAGAACACGAGTCCAAGTAATGGGATCCTGACGGCCGGCATAGACCACTACTGTGGGAGGATCCGGCATCGTTTGAACCCTCTGAAGAAGGGCTTGCCAACCTCCACCAGCTGCATCATCTCGGCACAAGACGACGGGATACTGTTTCGACCGAATGGCATCGACGGCCTCTTCGACCGATTTGCTTACTCCGAAATCTACGGTTTGTAGGAACACGGAGGGGAACGAAAGGGTTGACGGGTCCACGTCTAATAGCAGGACCTCGAATTCGGGACGATCGATCTTGGCGGGCGCGGGGGAAACCATATCGATTCAACTCCTACTAGAGATGACGAACCACACTCATCATTCGGTGGAGGTTTTCGGTTCGCCACTCGTAGCAACACACAGCAAGGATAGTCATTCCAGCTTGGTCGCTAAGTTCTATTGCTTAGAGCCAGAGTAACAAAATTATCCCCTCCCAGGAACTAGGGTTGTCCCCAGTACTTTCCCCGCAAAAGGTCCTATCTCGTTTCTGGGTCAGATTCGCTAATGAGCTTGTTTTCAATAGCGTAGCGAATCATCTCCGCACTGGAACTAAGTCCCAATTCAGTACTAATAGCCGCCTTATGGTACTCCACTGTCTTTACAGAGATTTGAAGAGCGTGGGCGATTTCTTTTCCGGTTCGACCCTGGGCGACCAAGCTCAATACTTGCAATTGCCTGGCGGTGAGGCGTGTACTTTTCGGTCCGGTACTTCCGGTCTGCAGTTGAGGAAGAGGCGCCTGCAGAAGTGGCGAATAGTACGTTCCTCCATCCAGGACTACTTTGAGGGCCTGGATTAACTCGTCCGGTTCGCAACTTTTGATGACGTAGCCTGCTACGCCACACTCCCTTGCTTGTTGGACATAGTGAGGTTCCCCACAAATGCTCAGGATAAGGATCTTAGTTTCGCGTGACTCACTGACGAGTGTCTGGGCAACTGCGAGTCCGCCTGTTTGCGGCATGAAAAGGTCGAGTACGACCAGGTCGGCGCCGATTTCTTTCTGAAGTTGAAGAGCTTCGTCGCCGTCTCTGGCAAGGCCGGCGATCTCAAACTCATCCTCGAGCAACAACTTCAGACCTTGCAGAACAATCGGGTGATCGTCTGCAAGAAGTAGTTTGCTTTGTTGCATTTGAGGTTCACTGTTAGTGTCAGAAAAGGTCTTTTATGTTACTCCGAAATTCCGTAGACTTGGAAGTTTCTCACCCTTCTCACATCTTAGGGGATTTCCCCAGTAGAAGCACGGGTCTAGCCTTAGTACTATCGGAACTGAATTAACGGTCTAACGATCGTCTGATGGCTTGCCCCTATGCTTGATCTACTGACCTACGAGGCCGCTAAACCCGGCCGCCCGTCCTTGAACGGGTTCTCCCCCGAAGAAATTCAGGCCCAAATGGACCGGATGCTGAGCTCGAAGCTGTTCAAAGGCTCACGTCGGCTTAGCCGCTTTCTCCGCTTCACCGTCGAACAGACGCTGGCCGGCGAGCGCGACAGGCTGAAAGAGTACTGTATTGGCCTGGAAGTATTCGAGAAGCCGGAGTCGTTCGACCCTCGCATGGACTCGATTGTTCGCGTGATGGCTCGTCGGCTTCGAATCCTGGTTAATACCTACTACAACACTGACGGGCGTGATGACACTCTCGAAATCCATTTCGATAGTGGCAGTTACGTACCTACGTTCCTCCCCCGTGTTCCTGGCGCAACCAAGGATGTTGCTTCGAATGGCCAGGCTATCCCTGAACTGTTGGTGATCCGTGCCGACTCCGACGTCATTCGCGAGCTGGCAACCTGCCTTCTCGGTCCTGACTCGGCAGCCCCGGAGGTGAACTCCGCTGTTGCTCAGGTCTCGAGTAATCTTGGAGGCGGACTGACAGCTTACGACGGATCAAAAACGACAGGCGAATCTGGTTTGATGGCTCTCTACGTTTCTGCCGCTTTCCGGCAACAGATCGCAGAGGCTTTGGCTGCCGTCGGCGCTGAAGTGATGACTACCCGCTCCATTCAGCCCGAAGAACTGCAGTTGCTGCTGCAAAGCGCCCTCATCCGGCGCCGTGCAGACTCCACAGCAGTTTAGGCTCGAAAGTTAGCTCGAAAACGGGTCGATGAAGTTTTTTACTTCATTGACCCGCTATTCGCTCGTAACGAAGTTCACCTCCTCGCGTCTCCCGCTATTAGATACCGAATGCCTGGCCAACACGGATACCCACGCCCTCAGCTTGTGCGTCCCGAATGGATTAATTTGAATGGAGAGTGGGAATTTGCCATCGATGCCGATGCCAGATTCCAGATGCCGCATGAGGTCCGATTCGATCGGCGCATTGTTGTGCCTTTCGCGCCTGAGACCGAGAAGAGCGGCGTCGGCGAGACCGGATTCTACCGCGCCGTCTGGTACCGCCGAACGGTTGAAGATGTTTCTGTCCAACCCGGTCAGCGGCTGATTCTCCACTTCGGCGCTGTCGACTACGAAGCGACGGTCTGGGTAAACGGCAGCTTGGTGACTCAGCACGAAGGCGGCTACACCCCGTTCTCCGTCGATATTACGGACTTCCTGATTGCGGCCAAACTCCAGACGATCGTTGTTCGCGCCTACGATGATCCCGCCGACTTGGCGAAGCCGCGCGGCAAGCAGGATTGGCAGCTGAAGCCCCACTCGATCTGGTACCCCCGGACTACCGGAATCTGGCAGACCGTATGGATGGAGAAGGTCTCGAAGACCTATATCTCGTACCTGCGTTCAACGCCTTCCATGGAGCGCTGGGATGTCGGCCTCGAAGTGCGAATCGAAGGTGAACCGATGGATGATCTGCGTCTCGCCGTTTCCGTGCATTTCGCAGATGAGCTGCTGGCCGAGGACAGCTACCGGGTGGTAGCGGGTGAGGTCCATCGGAAAATCGCCTTTTCGGACCCCGGCATCGACGATTTCCGAAACGAACTGCTGTGGAGCGTCAACAGCCCGAACCTGGTCCAGCTCCGGCTGCGACTGACGGATGGTCAAGGCAACGTGCTCGATGAAGTGCAGAGCTACACGGCGTTGCGATCGGTGGTGGTGCAGGGCGACCGGCTGGTGATGAACGGGCGTCCCATTCACCTGAAAATGGTGCTCGACCAGGGCTACTGGCCGGAAACGGGGCTGACGCCACCTGACGATGACGCCATCCGACGTGATGTTGAGCTCGTGAAGGCGATGGGCTTTAATGGCGTGCGAAAGCACCAGAAGATCGAAGATCCTCGATTCCTTTTCTGGGCCGACACACTCGGGCTACTCGTATGGGAGGAGATGCCGAGCGCGTATCGATACACGAGGCAGTCCGTCGATCGTCTGACTCGCGAGTGGCTTCAGGTGATCGAACGCGACATGAGCCATCCGTGCGTCATCGCATGGGTGCCGTTCAATGAGTCCTGGGGTGTGCCGGACTTGCCGCAGAGTCCTGCGCAGCGTCACTATGTTCGAGCCCTGTACCACCTGACCAAGACGCTCGACCCGAGCCGTCCGATTATCGGCAACGACGGGTGGGAAAGCGTTGCCACGGACATCATCGGCATCCACGACTACGACAAGGATCCGGAGCGCATCAGCCGTCGCTACGGTACCGATGAGGTTCTGCCGAGACTCTTCAAGCGCGAACGTCCAGGCGGCCGCGTCTTGTTGCTCGATGAGGAAGGGCACACCGGCCAGCCGATCATGCTGACTGAGTTCGGTGGAATCGCGTTCTCGCGCAACATTCGTGACACATGGGGGTACTCCCGGTCCCACACGCAGGACGAGTTTGCGGAAAGCGTGATGGATCTGCTGAGTGTTGTCAGATCTCTCCCGCTGCTCGCCGGATTCTGCTACACCCAGTTCACGGACACATACCAGGAAGCGAACGGCCTCTTGTACTTCGACCGCACGCCGAAGATCCCGCTCGAGGACATCGCGCTTGCCGTAGGGGCTCCGACCACGGGCTCCGAGATCGAAGAGCAGGCAGCTTGGGTATGGCGTGAGCGCCTCATGAATCAACAGAGGCAGCAGTACGTCGTTCCGGATAAGGATTATCAGGTCCGCGAAGGCGACTAGGGATCAGCGCGCGCCCTTTGGTCCGGATAGGATCGGGGACTTGAATATCAGCAGTAAGAGCCAAAAGCCGAGAAGCAGAAAGAACGGCACGGCGTTCACAGCCAGGCGGCGCGGGTCTGAAGAGGAGTCTCGAATTTCGATGTTGACCTGCTTCTCCTGCAGGGTCGTCAGAGCGTCTTTGTAGTCGGATGGCAGAGTGGTCTCGACGGTTTTGCCGTCTTTCAATCGGTAGGTGGCCTTAACCGCGTTGCCAACTAAGACTACGTTCGTGACGTGACCACTCCGCACTTCGTGCAGAAACTCGGAGTACGTGGAATTCGGGACATCTTGTTGACTCTGGGTGGTTAGCCAAACTGCGCCCGCTGCACAGATCAGCACTAGGCAGAGGACGGCAATCTTCAGCTTGGACATGTTCGGATCCTCCTGTGGTCCGGCGATTTTTGGGGATGTTGAGCGGAGCGCGCGTGCCCTCGCCCGGCGAGATTGCGCGATCGGTGGGAACAGCAGACGGGCTGCACAGGACAGCAGCAGGCCGAGTGCACATCCGTACACTGTGACTCTCGGTGAAATGGCTACATCTAAGACGTTTGTCCTGAGCACGATTTGTGACCATAAGGCCATCGTCATGCCGAGCAAAGGACCGCGCAGTAGGCTCGGAGTTTGTCCATTTTCGGAGATCGAATACACGTCGTCGAGAGCGATGCCAAGCAGGGCCGCGGCGACCGGGATCGTGAGAAACACGAGTCCCCAAGCCTCGCGAGCCAGCGATGGCTGGAATAACCAGGCTGGCACCAGGAAGGACGTATAGACGGCGGCCGCTTGCATCACCATCGCCTGCGCATCGGTAGTGCGGCGAATTCTGCTCAGGATCACCAGAGGCAACGTGGAGAGTACATCCAGCCAGTAACCGGTGGAGGAGCGATAGCGCTCGTGTAGATCGCCAAGGACCTCTTCTCGACAGTCAGGAGGCGTCAGAATCGCTGCGAGAGCTTCCGCCAGCTTCGAGGGTCCGGAATGCATCAGAGCGTCTCCTTGCTCGGCCGCTTGCCCCATTGCTTGACCCACTCTCGGCCCCAGACGTCGACCAGGGCATCCCAAATGCGCTTCGCTGTCACGGCCGAGTCCTGCAACGCGCGCTCACCAAGACCTTCGACCTGGTAGCAACGCTTCGAGCGTCCGCCTCGTTCGGGCGTGGGGTCAGTCAACCGGGAGGAGACCAGGCCTTTGTCCTCCAGTCGATCGAGTGTGACGTACACCGCGCCGAGCGAGACTGCCTTCGGCCGTGCCAGTTCCTGGACCTTCGAATGGATGGTTACACCATAGGCATCGTCGCCTAGCGTAAGAATGGCCGTTAGCACCAGCTGCTCAAATTGGCCAAGACTGTCGGGCCGAGACATTTCTACAACACTGTAGGACAAATGGATTACGTTAGTCAATGCCCTTGTAAGTCCTACGAAGGAAAGCGCTTACAAGTTTTGGAAGATAATTAACGGTTTCAATTTGATTTTTGGTAAACTGGCATACAAACTCAGTTTTTAACCGGAAATCGAAATGGACCTGACGCGACGTGACCTACTTGCGTCCTGCGCCAAAGCGGGCCTTCTGTCCGCTGGAGCGCCTTTTGTTGCTCGACGCGAACTCTCCCTAAATGGTGCACCCGCTCGCACCTACTCCACCCGTACGATTGATCTGATCAATGACTCACTCGTTGTGGACATGCTCGGATTGCTCACGCTCGACTGGGCTAAGCAGAAGCGGTGGCTCGAGCACCCCGAGTCGTTTGAGGCCACCGAATGGGCGAAGTTCAAGCGCAGCGGCATTACGGTTTTTCACCCCGCGATCGAGTACCCCTGCACGGAACCTAGAGTGTTCACGAAAGCGTTGTTCGAGAACTGGGCACGCTTCGCGCAAACCAACTCGCGCCATTTCCAAACCGTTTTCTCGGCCTGTTGTTTGACTGCGGCGCGAAAGACCGGCCGCGTCGCTCTGGTGCTGGGCACGCAGAACAGCAGTCATTTCGAACAGATCTCGGACGTCGAGTTTTTCTATGGTCTCGGACAGCGCGTGTCGCAGTTGACCTACAACTCCCGCAACAACATCGGTAACGGCTGCACCGAGTATCCCGACTCCGGCCTCACAGACTTTGGATCCGCTGTTGTGTCCGAAATGAACCGGGTTGGCATGGCGATCGACGTCTCCCACGCTGGAGACCACACCACGCTGCA
>DASQVJ010000683.1:0-6487 GCA_035640835.1 Bryobacteraceae bacterium | reverse complement strand
TGGCGGCACGGGTTGCCGTTCTGGATTGTGGCGTTTGTAGTAGCGTTAGCCGTGTTGTGTTGGACGCTGCGGCGCGAGTGGGCGGTGGCTGCGGTGATTGGGGCAACCGTGTTTGGGGTTGTTTACCTCAAGATGACGATGTACCCCAGCCTGGACGTGCTCGCGTCGGCGCGACCGTTGTGGGAGAAACTGGGGCCACGGCGGGGGCAGATCTGCGTCGAAAATATCCATCGCTCCTGGCTGTATGGGTTGAACTACTACGCTGTGGCTCCCCTACCGAGTTGCGAGGAAATGCCGCAAGCGCCAATTCGACTGACACCGGGGGTCGGGGGCCGGCCGGAGGTGGCGGTTCCGGTGCAGGCTCAGCGGAACGAGGGCGGTCAAACGTGGTAATCTCTATCAGTAAGCAGGAGATTCCCCATGAGCCTCACCGCTGCACCTCCGTTTGTCCCCCATTTGGAAACCCCAGAAGAGTACGACGCCACCGTTCGGACCGACATTGAACTGTTCCGCCAACAGTCTGAGGACTGGCTTGCGGGTCGAATCACAGACGATCAGTTTCGCGCCTTTCGACTGCGCCGGGGAATTTACACCCAGCGCCAGCCGGGTGTTCACATGGTTCGCACCAAGGTGCCGGGCGGGATCCTGACGGCTCGACAGCTGGATGTCCTGGGCGAGGTTGCAGACACCTGGGGCGGTGGGCGTGGGCACTTGACGACTCGGCAGAACGTTCAGTATCACTTTGTCCCGCTTAAGAATGTGCCCCCGCTGCTGACCAAGCTTGCCGAGGTTCGACTGACCACCCGCGAGGCGTGCTATAACACCGTCCGCAACGTTACGGCCTGTCCCACTGCCGGCCTGCGGCGGGATGAGATTTTCAACATCAACCCCTACGCGCAGAAGGTCGCTTACGCATTTCTGCATAAACAGTTGACCGACGCGATGCCACGCAAATTTAAGATCGCGCTGTGCGGATGCAAGACCGACTGTATGGTGGGGGCGATCCACGACGTCGGCGTGCATGCGCAGGTGCGGGATGGCAAGCGTGGGTTCCGGTTGGTGATCGGAGGCGGTCTCGGGCCGCTGCCGAGTGAGGCGCACCTCCTCGACGAATTCCTGCCGGAGGAGAGGCTGATCAACCGCATCGAAGCGGTGCTCCGGCTCTTCAACAAGCACGGTAATCGGAACAACAAGAACAAGGCCCGGCTGAAGTTTGTGCTCCGCGAACGCGGCTGGGATTGGGTGAAGGAGCAGGTGGAGGCCGAGTATCAGGACATCCTGACAAACGGCGGAATTGCGGAGCCGACGGTGATTCCGGAAGGTTTCGGTGGGTTTGAAGCGAATCCCCAGCCCCTCGGAAGCGGTGCACTCCTGCCGGTGGTTGAGCAGGTAGCCGGACGGACCGAGGAGTATGATCGCTGGCTCGAGACGAATGTCGAGGAGCAGGCGCAGCCCGGCTATTCGATCGTGACCGTGCGAGTGGACCAGGGCAATCTGACCGGAGCGCAGATGCATGGGATCGCAGACATCGCGCGACGAGCCGGCGATGGCCGGATCCGATTCACAATCGATCAGAACGTGATGCTCGGGTTCATCCCGTTAGCGAATCTCCCGAGAGTGTATCGGGCGCTGCTGGATCTCAACCTGGCGAAAGCGAACGCCCACGAGATTGTCGATATCACGACTTGTCCGGGAGCCTGGACTTGTAACCTGGGCCTGACGAAGTCGATGACGCTCGGCGCCGCGCTGCAGGAAACCGTGCAGCTGTACGAGCAGCCGGAGGTTCGAAATCTGACCATCAAGATTTCGGGTTGTCCGAACTCTTGCGGGCAGCACTGGATTGCGGATATCGGGTTTTATGGCAATGCTCGAAAATTCGAGGGACGTGAGGTTCCGTACTACCTGATGATGCTGGGCGGTGGTCCTGAAGACGGAGTGATGCGGTTTGGATTGTCCGTGAACAGCATCCCGGCCCGGCTTGCGCCGGTCGCAGTGAAGAGGGTGCTCGATCACTGGCTAGAGAATCGCAATGATGGGGAGCGATTCCGGGATTACGTCATGCGGCACAAGATCGACGTGTTCCGCAGTATGACGGCGGATCTGGCGAAACCTGCTGAGCTGTTTCCGGAAATTTACAAGGACTGGGGCGACGAGATGGAGTACTCGTTGCAACTTGGCCGCGGCGAGTGCGCGTCCTAGAGGGGATTTGGCAAGTGGCAGACCGTTTCCGGCCTGCCACTTTATCGTCTCTGGCCTAAGCTCGCTTCGAGGTGCGGGCCCCGGCCACCCGAGGCGTTTCGAACATTGCACCGTTGGCAAGACCCTGGAGAGGGAACGCGATCGAGTTGTCGACCAGTTCCGCCATGGTCCGCACGGGCAATCCTTCCGCGTCCTTCAGGAACACAAGCCGCTTGGCATCCGGTTCGAAATCGATTCGGAGCCAGTCGCCCGCGCGTACCTGATCGGTCGCAATTAAATTCGACATGGGCTGCACAAGCAGGCGCTCAATGGCGCGCTTCAAGTGCCGGGCGCCGTACTTCTGATCCGTGCCTTCGCGAAGCAGGAAGTCCTTGCCGGACTCGGTGACATGGAACACGAAGGCGCGCTCCGGCGATGAAGTGAAGATGCGCTGCTGAACAAGGTTGAGTTCGATGTCCAGGATCTTCTTGAGCTCAGTGGTCCCGAGCGGGCGGAACACAACCACCTTATCGAGGCGGTTCATGAACTCAGGCGTGAATTTGCGTCGAGCCGCTTCTACGCCGCTCTTCGCGACCTTGCTGTTGAGCTTCTCGTCCTGCCTGATTTCGATACATTCGCCTTCTTGAGGGCGAACCGCATTGAACCCGAGACGCGGAGCCATGAGCGACGACATCTCGTTTGCGCCGAGGTTCGAGGTCATGAAGATCATGGCCTTCGAGAAGTCGACTTTACGGTTGTCACCAAGCGTCAGTGTGCCCTTATCGAGAATGCCGAGGAGCAGATTCCATAGGGCATCGCTGGCCTTTTCAATTTCGTCGAAAAGGACAAAGCTGACTTTCACTGTGTCGGTGTGGTACTGATTCAGCACTTCCTGGCTGAGCAGCGGATGTGTTTCGCGGTGCCCAAGGTAGCCCGGAGGCGAACCGATCAGCTTTGCGATCTCATGGCTATGCTGAAACTCGGCGCAGTCGATTTTGATAACTGCGCGAGGATTCTTCAGCAGGGCATCTGCGGTGGCCTCGACGATTCGGGTCTTGCCCGAACCGGTTGGTCCCAGGAACAGGAAGTTCCCAATCGGACGTCCAGGAGGGTTCATGCCAGTCAGATGCATTTGGTAGATGTTGACAATCTGCTGGATGGCCTCATCCTGACCCACGATGTATTTGCGGAGGTTGGCTTCCAGAGTCTCGGCTTCTCGTCCCGTTTTCGTCGGATCCAATGCGATGTTCAAGCGGCCCATTTTCTTTTCCTTCGGGGAAGTCTTCTTGTTGGACTTCCTGTTCTTGTGACGAGCAATCGCCATGCCAAAAGTACGACCTCTTCCTTAAAATTCGATGAAGTTCATACACAGGCCTTATTTCATTGTGCTTTCGGCGGTCTTGAGGGTCTCATCTCTACGCAGCTGATGAGCGTACGGTCAGGCATAGCGAGAAGATTCAGGACCGTTTCGGCAACATCTTCCGGTGCGATTTTCCATTTTGCTCGTTCCGTTCCGGAACCGAATTCCGTATCGACACTGCCCGGCATAATGTAGCTCACACGTACGTTGTCGTGGCGATGGTCAAGCATGAGGGCTTCAGTGAATCCGTTGAGCCCAAACTTAGATGCGTTGTAAGCAGCACCGCCTGCGAAAGCATTCTTACCGGCAAGACTGCTGATGTTAATGATGTATCCGTTGCCGTACGCAAGCATGCGCTGCAGTGCTTCGCGCGAGCAGAAGAAGGCACCGTCGAGGTTGATGCCGACTGTTCTGCGCCACTCTTCGACAGACAGCTCGGCGGTCTTGCGGAAGATTCCGACACCAGCGTTGTTGACGAGGATGTCGACACCTCCGAGCTTCTCGTCGACGAAGCGGAAGAAGTCGCGAACAGAACCACTATTGCTTACATCGGCAACCGAGGCGAATACTTCACGTCCGCTCAGGTTCTTTAATGCTTCGGACAGGGATTTTTCCGAGGTGCCGCAGAATGCAACACGAGCTCCAGCATCGCTGAGAGCCCGTACAATTGCGAAACCGATTCCACGTGTGCCGCCGGTCACAACAGCGCGCTTCCCTTTCAAATCGACTCTGGCATTCATAGCTGTCCGCCAAACCACAAACGCCGAGAGCCGCATGTGATGAAGGCGCTATTGCATTAAGACCCATTCAGAGTTGATTTGTAGCTACTCTTTCAACGGTTACTGTCACTCGTTCGCCGACGGTTGCGCAGCAGTGTTGGATTGCGAACGAGTGGAAGCACCGCTCTTGAGATGCTCGTGGTTCATCATGGCGTTAAACAAGAGGGAGTAGCTCCCTTGCGTTTCGTCGCGCCACATGGGATTGATCGCGAACATCACAATGTGTCCCTTGCCATACGGAACATCAACAATGGCCGGCTTGCCAGCGAGCTCGCGACCTCCGGCGAGCATGCCGCTGATCAGTAGGTCTTTCTCCTCGGCGAACTTCAAGACCACTCGTGGACGCATGTCCTGGGGCGGAAGATACACGCGAGCGAAGTCGCGGTTCTCGTCCGTGATCTGCGGCTCGTCGTCGGGCTTGCGCTCGGGCGTTGGTGGCGGGGGTTGAAACGCTCGGCCCTGCACGATGTCGGGATCGGTGAGGCTGCCTCGTCCGGTAGGCCTTGCGGATGGTGAAGACGGCTCTGGGAGGAGATTGGCTGTCAGATTCACCTGCAGAATCGGGGCCTGATTGAAGTAGACGGGGAACTTCTCGCCGTATCCATACAAAATGGGGCTTCCGTTGTTGGCATTGACTGCTCGCAACACACTGCCTCGAGCTTGCAGCTCACGCGCAGGCTGGATGCTGACGCCCTCGACGAGGCCGTATTCAGTGGCTAACGATGCGTTCGATCCAACAGTGACGAACAGTCCGCCGTCACGTACAAAGCTCTGGATCTTCGCCAGACCGTCGAGGCCGAGCCCGCCGCGCATGTCGTCCGTGGTGTCAGGTGAGAGCCCGAGATTCGGTGTGAGCTCGGAAGCTTTCCAGGGGATCGGCTTATTGTCGAGCTTCGGAAGGCCATTGACGAGCCGCTGAGCAGCCATCGGCGTGTAGCCATAGATCACCACGTCGAACACGTCACGGAGATTCGCAATCTGCTTCAGAGTTTGATCGGAGATGTACGTGAATGGGATTCGATTCTTCTCGAGAGCAATGCGATACCAGCCCTCGTTTTGTGTGTTGATCCAGTTGTGGACGAGAGCGATGCGCGCGGGCTTCACCGGGTGTAACGGAACCTCGGGCGATGCGGCAGCGGCTTCGAAGTTGAGGCCAAGCTCGGAGGCTGCCTTGTCGAGCTTCCCACGAAGGCCGGCGTTCTCATTCGCTGGAAGCACGAAGCTGCCGGCGGCGTACTTACGGCCGCTCACGTCAAAGGACTTCTCGGCCGCGTACATCTTGAGCTCGGGATTGGTCCAGCGGAACGTGGCGATCGTGTTGTCGGTGTTGTGGGCGAGCAGATAGAATGCGCCCTCGCCGGTGACACTGCCAGAGGGTTTGGGAGCAGTTGTGAGCAGCTCCATCGGCGTTTGGAGGACAGCAGGCTCGGTCACGCGGATCGTGCCGACATTGCGAAGGTGGCCGAGGGACCAGCCGGTGTCGTCATAGGGTCGAGGGTCACTGATGTTGTAGTACTGCGTGTCGAGCAGCATGTCGGCCATGCGGCTGTAGGGCTGGTCCATGCGGATGACGTAGCTGCCAACACCGAAGTTGCGCTTGCCCGCTTCGAATGGCTGCGTGGTTCGATGTACCTCGATGCCCTGTTGTTGCAGGAGTCCAACGAGCTCGGCGGCTTGTGCAGGTCGAGGCTCGTCGGCTGCGATGACCCAGGCGACAGGGCCTTCTGTGGTCGCTTTCTCCACCGAGCGCTTGCTCTTCATGTAGAAGTTCTCGAGGAACTGTTTGCGATTCGTCGCGGTGTAGTTCATCGCGAAGAGCAGTGCGCTCTGCTGGAGGTTGATGTTGTTGCGGATGGACCACTTCAGTTTCGGCAGCGGAGGATTCGGCCGGAACCAGGCGCGGCTGGTCGCGGTCGCCGGCACGGTGCGCTCGATGGTCTCGGGCCAGCGGTTTCCGAAGGTCTCGTAGAAGCGGCCGATCGAGTTGTGACCGTTGGCGGCATAGAACATGTAGTTCGGCGCCCAGCCATCGTAGAAACCATGAGTCCAAATGCCTGGGACGCCGCGCTTTGTCATCTCCTCGATCTCGTGATAGGCCATCTTCTGCCATTCATTGACGACCATGGGGTCAAGCCAGGCGTTGTACGGGCCCATTCCGGTTGAGGTGTAG
>DASQVJ010000682.1:0-9182 GCA_035640835.1 Bryobacteraceae bacterium | reverse complement strand
CAGACATCATGGCGGATTTCCTGACAGCCTTCGACGTGGACGATGGGCGGACACCCTGCCCCGTGCGCCTCCGGAACGTCACGGCGCCGCAGGCTCTGTTCACGATGAACAGCGATGTCGTAGAGGAGCAGTCGGCGAAGTTCGCGGAACTTCTCTGGACCAAGGGTTCCGGTGATATCGCACAGGTGGTGACCTTGGCGTACCGCGCGGCACTGGGCCGGGCGCCCACAGGGTCTGAGATGGACTATGCACAGACTTACATAGGGAACAGTCCGGATCGAGTCAAAGGGCTCGCATGGCTGCTGTTTAACCTGGACGAGTTTACGTTCGTGAGGTGAATGTTCCATTGACCGATCTAAGCAAAATCTATCCATGTGGCAGAGTTGCACGCCGGAGATTTCTCTTCCAGGCAGCGTCGGGGTTCCTTGGGTCAGCCATCGGTAGTCTCTGGGCGAGTGACAAAAAGCTCGATGCAGCGCGGCTTCCGGGTGAGCCTAAAGCTAAGTCGGTGATCTACCTGTTCATGTGCGGAGGCGTAAGCCACATCGATACTTTCGACCCGAAAGACAACAAGTACGCCGGCAAGATCATGGACGCGATCGGTTTTGGTGACAACAACGCGCAAATGAAACGGCCGGTGATTCCTTGTCTGCGCACATTCAAGCAATATGGCGAATCCGGGATCCCCGTCTCGGATTGGTTCCCGAATGTCGGTGGCGTAATCGATCATTTCGCGGTCGTACGCTCCATGTATTGTCACCAGACGAATCATTTCCCTGCCGTCATCGAGCACACGACTGGCAAACCGCTGCGGCAGTTCGAGCACCCCTCGCTCGGAAGTTGGGTAACTTATGCGTTGGGCACGGAAAACAAAAACCTCCCGGCGTTTGTAAATATTGGACGCCCGTCGTCGCCGGTGCAGCTAACCGGCGGATACCTTGGGGCATCGTACTCGGCGACTCCTTTCCAACCGGGAGAGACCCCGATTCCGAACCTTTCCCTGCCCAGGAGCAGCGACGCCAAAGAGCGCGAGCATCAGATGCAGGCGCTCTTACAGCTCAACAAACAGTTCCGCGAGGACTACGCGGTCGAGAGCGAGATCGGCGCCCGCCTCAAGGCATACGAGCTTGCAGCGAACATGATGCTCGAGGCGCCTGCCATCGTGGACTTCTCGAGCGAGCCCGAACACGTTAAAGAACAGTATGGAATCGGCACCGAGCCGACGGACGAGTTCGGCCGGCAACTGCTGCTGGCGCGCCGGCTTGTCGAGAACGGCGTGCGATTTATCCAGATTTGCCACGCAGGCGGAGGCAACGGAGCTTGGGACGCACACGATGACATGAAAACACACGGTCCGCTGTGCCGGTCGGTGGACAGGCCCATTGCCGGATTGATTCGGGATCTCCACCAGCGTGGCATGCTGGATAGCACACTCGTGGTGTTCACAAGCGAGTTCGGGCGTACCCCCTGGTCGCAAAACACAACGGGTCGAGATCACAACGCCATGGGTTTCACGACTCTGCTTGCTGGCGGAGGAGTGAAAGGCGGCATCATCGAAGGCGCAACGGACGAGGTCGGCTATAAAGCCGTTGAGAAGCCCCATTACGTCAGTGAGCTTCAGGCCACGATTCTGCAGCAACTCGGACTAAACTATCGAAAGATGGACTTCGTGCTCAACGGCCGCACGTTTCATTTCATCGAAGAAGGCAACGGACCCATTAACGCCATCTTAAGTTGACCACCTCCTCCGCGCCGCGGTGCGCCAATCAGGGAACATAAACAGTTGCGCTTTGTTTGTTCACTTTCGCTGGCTGTTATCGTGCTTCTTGCAGCAGCTGGCGTTCCGGCACACTTTGTAGAATCGACCGCCGTGAGCGGTGTTCATTTTGTCTGCGAACCCAGCAAGACAAGTCGCAAGTACCTGGTGGAGTCGATGGTAGGCGGGGTTGCTTTGTTCGATGCCGATGGTGATGGATGGCTGGATATCTACCTCGTGAATGGCGCTGAGCTCGCCGATCCGATGCCGCCGGGCAAGCGACCCGACAAGTCGAATCCACGATTCTGGAACCGGCTCTTTCGAAACAACCGCGATGGGACCTTTTCGGACATAACGGAGAAAGCCGGAGTGCGAGGCGAGGGATACGGCATGGGCGTCGCCACGGGTGATTACGACAACGACGGACGGACCGATCTTTATATCACTCAGGTCGGCAAAAATACCCTGTTTCGCAACCTCGGCGACGGTCGCTTTGCCGACGTGACGGCGAGTGCCAACGTTGGAGCCGGCGGGTGGTCGACTGGAGCTGTCTTTCTAGACTACGATCGCGACGGAGATCTCGACCTCTTCGTTGCACGTTATCTGACGTGGGACTTCTCGCAGGACATCTGGTGCGGCAGTCGCGAGCCGGGCTATCGAGCCTATTGCCATCCGAATCAGTTCCAGCCGATCACACATCTTCTTTACCGCAACAAAGGAAACGGCGTCTTTGAGGATGTATCCGCCGAGGCCGGGTTCAGCACGGCCTCCGGCAAGGGTCTCGGAGTCGCGATTAACGACTATGATCGCGACGGGTGGCCCGACATTCTTGTCGCGAACGACTCATTCCCGCAGCAGCTATTTCGCAATCAGGGAAATGGCAAATTTGAGGATGTCGCTCTTACAGCGGGACTCGCCTATGACGACGATGGCCAGACTTTCGCTGGGATGGGAGTCGATTTCGCGGACTACGATCGGGATGGCTGGCCGGATGTGTTCATCAATGCTCTTGCCAACCAACGGTACGCCTTGTTTCGCAACCAGAAGGGCACCTTCAATTACGTGTCCGGTTCAAGCGGCGTCGGTTCCATCACGGCGACACACTCCGGCTGGGGAGCAGGCTTCTTGGATTTCGATCTCGACGGGTGGAAGGATCTTTTCGTCGCGCAAGGCCATGTGATGGACAACATCGAACTCACTCAGCCTTCGGTTCGCTATCGGGAGCCTTTGCTACTGATGCGTAACACTTCTGGTCGATTCACTGACACTTCCGTGGCGCTTGGGGATATCGCCGGCAAAAGCCTTTCCGCTCGGGGTGCCGCATTCGGTGATCTGAACAACGACGGCGCCATTGACATCGTGGTGAACTGTCTCGGCGAACCCGCCAGAGTCTTGATGGGCAAGCGAAATTCCGACCGCGCGTGGTTGATGGTGAATACCTTGGGAACCTCCAGCAATCGGGACGGCATCGGATCTTCAGTGCGTATAGTGCATGCCTCAGGAGCCGAACAACACGGTTTTGTGGGCACCGCGTCGAGCTATCTGTCCGCTAATGACAAACGGCTGCACTTCGGGTTAGGCTCCGAGAAAGAGGTCAAACTCGTGGAGATCCGTTGGCCCGGCGGACGCGTGCAGAAGCTCGACAATGTGCAGGTCAATCAGTTGCTGGTTGTGCGGGAGCCGGTCGCGCCAACGGAGACGTCGACCAAATGAACTCCGTGTAGACATCAAAACGAATCGCCGCTCGGCTGGTTTAGCCGGATAAGTTGCTGCAGTTCGGCTTCCAACCGGTAAGCGTGCTCGACGCCATTTCAGCCCGATTATCAGGGCACAAGCGTGGGTCAGGCTTATGAGACCAAACTCGGTCATCGCAGCGGCAGTCATTATTCTGCTGCTCACCACCTGTGTTCAATTAACCTCCGCAAAAGGCGTCTAATTCTGGTGACCAGCCCACCCGAAATCATGATAGCCATGGGACCCTCGATCTTCCTTGCCCGGCTGGCCACTGCTGAGCGCAAGGAAGCGGACCCAGCCGCGATGGCTCCCTCGATGGCCATATTGGCACTTCGTTGTGGCCGATTCGAACCGATAACAGAACAGGTGTGACGTGATTCTCAGAAACACCTGTCGCAATCGGATCGTCGATTGGGTGAGAGTGGCCTCCCGGCGGTTTGTGCATCCTGCTGGGTCGGCGTCAGACCAAACCAACACTAGGGCATCAGCGACAACGACACCGGCTGCCACGGACAACCAGGAATTCTTATTGCATAACTTTCTATGGACGAGTACCACATCTGGACAAGCCCATTCCGGCCGAGCAACTATGATTCACATACGATGAGAAAGTATGGGGTGCCATTCTTCGCCACTTCCGGTGCCCTCAGTGTTTCGCAGCTTGGGGCCGGGTTCGCTGGCGGTTCAAGGCATTTAAGGAGATCACCAGTCGGAAACGGCCCGTTGCGGATAAACAGCGAGTGGGTTTCTGGAAGGGACGTCTACAAGCGCCACCATGACCCGCCTGGTCGTCTAATCAAGCAACCACGACCCCGTTTCGCTCCGGACGCTGTTATCGGCAGTGGTGGACAACCCTGAGTTGGACGCTTTGAGCTGCTGCGAGTAGAAACCATGCGTCAGCACAACCAGAATGACTCTGTTCCTCGTTCGAATCGATTGAGAATTCTACTTTCCCGGCTAACCTCGCTCGAAAAGCAGGAGCTCACAACCCTCGTCTTATTGGCGGTCATTAGCGCGGGAGTCTGGATCTTTATTGCGATCGGGTCAGAAGTGCTCGAAGGTGATACGCAGGCGCTGGATCGAAAATTACTGCTCGCCCTGCGTGAACCCAACGACACTCGGGACCCGCTTGGGCCACCTTGGCTCGAGGAGGCTGCGCGAGATGTGACCGCGCTGGGCGGACTGACGCTCCTCGCTTTCATCACGCTGGCTATCAGCGGTTTTCTCATGCTGGAGGGAAAGGCGCAGATGGCAGCTTTCGTGTTGGGCGCTGTAGTGACCGGAATGATTCTTTCGACGGCGCTGAAGGACTTATATCATCGGCCCCGTCCGGAGCTGGTGCCACATAGCGTCTACGTTTACGGCACAAGCTTCCCGAGCGGCCATTCCATGATGTCGGCAATCACCTACCTCACGCTCGGTGCACTGCTGGCCCGAGCGCACCGTCAGATAAGACTCAAAGTGTACGTTATATTTTTGGCAGTCTTCGTGACGTTTGCCGTAGGAGTCAGTCGGGTCTACCTCGGTGTCCACTGGCCGACGGATGTTCTGGCCGGGTGGACCGCGGGCGCCGTCTGGGCCGTTATTTGCTGGACTGTCGCGAGGCAGCTTCAGCGCGCGCACCAGATCGAAGATGAACAAGCGCCAGGACTGGATGAACACCCAACGAAGGCGACGTGAAAGCTGCTCGTGCCGCGCCACATCGCCTGTGACAGACAAGCAAGACTCTCAGACGAATCAGTCGATTGCCGACCCACATCCAGAAGGTGGGTCGGTCGCTGTTGCACAATTGTATGAACAAAAACGGGACCGGCAACCCTCGAATTCCGTCCTGCATCAGACTCTTAGACGGGGGACGAACCGTTCAAACACATAAGGCTGCGATCTCGACTAGTTACAGGAGTATCATGCGGGCGGCCGGCGCGGTGGGGGAACGAAGCTGATATGGAAGGTGCGGTCTCGAGTTGAAGTCGCGTTTACGCATTCACGACAAGCCCAGGTTGCGGGCCATGAGTGTCTGCGGATTTGCCCTCTTGACCGTTGTCGCTCCCCGCGGACTTGCCCTTGATCCGACCCAGCAGGCCAGTACCTATCTCCGCAGGAACTTCACTGTTGAAGACGGTCTTCCGGCGAACGAAGTCAATAGCATCGTTCAGACGCGGAACGGATTCCTCTGGGTCGCAACCGACGGCGGCCTCGCCCGGTTCGATGGAGAACATTTCACCCCGATTCGTTTTCGCGCCGGAGTGTCGAAAGAAGTGCCCGCGCGGGCATTATTAGCCGCGCCGGACGGCACGCTCTGGGTTGGCACGGATAATGGCGTTGCACGCATACCCAGCGCGGCCCTCGATCATTTCGATCGCACGCTGGTAGACATCTATCATCCTGGCCCAGGCCGCAGCGACCAGGTTTTACATCTTCATCTGAGCCGCGCCGGTGTGTTGTGGGTGGCAACGTTCGCGGGACTTTACCGTTTCGACAGTGGCAAGTTTGTCTCTGTCATCCCAGGGGAGATGATCAGCCGCATCGAGGAAGCCTCGAATGGCAATTTGCTCATCATCACGGGACACGGATTCGTCGAATGGGACGGTTCGCGAATCATCACCCATCCTCAACTGGCCCCCGAACTGGGCGTAGCCACAGATCAGATCTTCCACGTTTTTGAAGACCGCAGCGGGACCACCTGGTATTGCACCTCGGCAGGCGTCGCACGCCGGAGGAACGGCTCCATCGAAAAGCTCGCGCCATGGGCTCTACCCGGCAGCGGAGCCTGGCGGGTCTATGTGGACCCACAGGGGAATGTCTGGGTCCACGGTGACAGGGGACTGTCTCGAGCAACCGCGAGCGGGCTTCAGCTCCAGCGGCTCGATCTGAGGCCGACGTTCACATACTCCGATGCGGATGGCCATTTGTGGATTGCGGCCGGCAACGAGGGGCTGGTTCGTCTCAAGGAACCCACCATTCGCATGTACGGAACTGCCGACGGACTGCCCAATGAGGTCGTGATGGCGGTGTTGTCGGACCACAACGGGACGCTCTGGGCCGGAAGCAATTGTGGCGGGCTTTCCCGTTTCGATGGCAGTCGTTTCCAGACTTACAACGAAAAGGACGGCCTGTCGAATTCCTGTGTGTGGGCCTTAGCTGAAGATGACAACCATGACCTGTGGATTGGGACGTGGGGTGGCGGGCTCTATCGTTTTCGGGACGGCCGCTTCACGCAGTATTCCACACAGGAGGGGCTGCCCAACTCCATCGTGTTGTCCATCGCTGCCGCGCGCGACGGATCACTGTGGATTGCAACCGGGTCCGGTCTCAGCCGGATGCAAAACGGCAATTTCCGCAACTACACGACAGCCGACGGGCTTTCCAGCGACCGGGTCATCACCGCATACCAGGATCGCAATGGCGTTATCTGGGCGGGGACAAGCGCCGGTGTCGATCGTCTTGAAGGGGCACGCTTTGTGCCGCTACGGGAGGCGGAGGCCGGCGAGATTCCCTACGCGCCGATCCGCGAGGACTCGCAGGGCAATCTCTATGCGCTTTCAGCCGTGAATGGAATCAGCCGCGTGGAAGGGAGTCGCCTGGTGAATGTTTATCAGGGGATCCAACCCTCAGGGATGGCGGAGTCCATCGGGCACAACCTCTGGTTCAGCGCGAAACAGGGCATCTTTCGGGTTGCAGCCGGCGCTCTGAGACGCGCGGAACAAGACAGGCATTCGCCTCTCGACTACAGAAGGTTCGGGCGTCACGACGGCCTCATCTCGAGGGAGTCCAGCGGGGGCCAGCCGAACATCACCACCACCCCCGATGGGAAACTCTGGGTGGCGACGATCAAGGGCCTCGCCATGCTGGACCTCGGCCGGCTTCCGCACGCGGATCGCAAGCCCGGGATCTTCATGGAAGACGTCTACATTGGACGAGCAAAGCTCACCCCGCAACGCGAGTTGGTGCTGCGTCCCGGCTCTTCACACATCAAGCTGCACTTTACGGCCGTCGATCTCGCCTCGCCGGAAAACATTCGTCTTCAGTACCGGCTCGACGGAGTTGACCCGGGCTGGCTCGATGCGGACTCCAATCGCCAGGCGATCTACACCGAGATCCCGGTCGGAGTGCATTCATTCCATATCCGCGCCTGCAATCGCGAAGGCATCTGGGACCGGGAGGGCGTGGTCTACACAATCACCCAACAGCCCTACTTCTATCAAACGACCCTCTTTCGGCTCACGTCTGTTAGCGTCGGCCTGCTGCTGCTAGTTGGCCTCTATCGCTTCCGTCTGCGTCAGGCCGCTGCCCGGCTGAGCGCGCGACTCGAAGAGCGGGCAGCCGAGCGCGAACGGATCGCCCGTGAACTGCACGACACGCTGTTGCAGAGCTTCCATGGGCTGCTGCTGCGCTTTCAAGCGGCCCACAACCTCCTGCCCGGGCGCGCCGCAGATGCCAGGCAAGTTTTGGCAACTGCGCTCGATGACGCCGCCCAAGCGATCACCGAGGCACGCGACGCGGTTCAGGATCTGCGCGCGTCCACAGGCGTGACCAACGAACTGGCGAAGTCCGTGAAGGCATTCGGCGACGATCTGGTCGCACAGCAAAGAGCTGCGAATGGGCATGCCACTGCTTTTTCGGTGGAAGTTGAGGGCACGCCACAAGATCTGCACCCCATCCTGCGGGATGAAATCTACCGGATTGCGGGGGAAGCGTTGCGCAATGCATTCCACCACGCGCGGGCACAGCGGATCGAAGCCGAAATCCGGTACGATGCACGGCAGTTTCGGGTCCGGGTGCGTGATGACGGAACGGGCATTGATGCCGGCGTGCTCCGTCAGGGAGGACGCCCCGGACACTGGGGCTTGAAGGGAATGCGCGAGCGCGCCAAGCGTATCGGCGGGCAACTCGAGCTCTGGAGCGAGCACGGCGCCGGCACGGAGGTGGAACTGACAGTGCCCTCATCGATCGCTTACAGGAATCACGCCGGCCGGCTTTAGGCATCGACGCGGTGTGTGTCGCGTTTATCTTGAGGCCCTCTCCGGCTTGCCCAGCACCCGCACCCTGACAGATTTTCTGCCGAACCGCTTCGCCTCGGCGGGCGCATCAATGAAGATGTCGATCTCGCGTCCGCGAATGGTTCGGCCCGCATCATGCACGACGTAGACGCCATCGTACGGTCCAGCGCCGCGCACTTGTATCCGTGTGCCCAGTGGCAGGATGTCCGGGTCAGCGGCTACCGTGCGGCCCTCCCGCGTCTGCTTCCCCGATGCGGTTTCACCCTCTACGGAATATGCGGTGGCCTCGAATTTCTGCCAGTGACCATGACGGGCTGCCTCCAACACGATAGAGGTCATGAGCACAATCGACAGCGACTGTATGAGCAATCTCATGCTCGTTCGACTGGGCACGCGCCCGCGCGTTTCGTCTCTCGTCGCGAATGCTTCTAGTGAGACCCTCAGAACGCCGACATCGACGCGGCCGATGGCTGCTGCCGTTCTAGAATTCGCTCCGCTTCTTCGGCGATGCTCTGCACAACCTCCTGCGCCGTAGTAATCGCGGTTGTCAGAGCTGCACTTTCGCCCGCGGCGAGACACATCTCATCGAAATCCCCAGTCGTTTCGGGCGTGGGAAGGATGGCAGGAATGCGCAACGCAACCGATGGGGCGAAATCCGTTTCAATCCCTTCTGATCAGGGCGAGGCCTAATT
>DASQVJ010000681.1:0-16860 GCA_035640835.1 Bryobacteraceae bacterium | reverse complement strand
GTGGTTCGCTTAAAAGGACGAAATAGTGGGGAAGGTCTTCGTGAACTTCCGCGTAATTAATCATTGCGAGCCCAAGAGGTTTCGCATAATATTGACGATAAGGCTAGAGGAGTCATGAACGCTCTCTCGATTTGTCTCATCTGTTGTGCCGTAACAGGCTTGGTTTTTTGGTTCCTGCTAAGGGCCCTTCGAAGCCCTTCTCCGGTCGTAGAACTAGATCCGGAGTGGCTCGCGGAATTCTCGGTCGCACGCTACCGCCCGATGCTGCGGTTGCTGTCAAGTGAAGACTTCGAGTTCCTGAAAACACAGGAAGGGTACGATGATTCGATTGGTCGCCGTCTGCGGGTCGAGAGACAGCGGATCTTCCGAGGCTACCTTCGCAATCTGATTCGTGATTATCATCGCCTTCACCTCGCGGCACGCGTAGCGATCCTGTTTGGCGAACAGGAGCATTCCGACCTGGCAGCGCGGCTGCTGTGGCACAAGATTGAGTTCGCATTCAACCTCATGCGAGTCGAGTTCCGTCTGGCGCTCTATGCGGTGGGAATTGGAACTGTCGACGTCCGAGGGCTTCTCGGTTCTGTCGAAGCCTTTAAAGACCAAGTACTCGCGACAAGCCGGGTCTAGCTACCCGACGGAACATCGTTCGGAGACCAGTCGTACGGGATGTATCGTACCTTGTACGACGTATTCAGGATGACTGTCGCCTCCGCCGGACGGTAGCGAGCGACAAACTTCCGGACCTCCGCGAGCGTTCCCCAATCGCCCTGGAACCACTTCAGGATCTCCGGCAGGTAGATCTCCTTGCGCGACTGATCCACTCTGAAATTACGGCTTTGCTGGAAATACCGTTGAGTCTCCTGCTCCAATTTCGCAAACAGGTTCTCCGGTCGGTAGACCTCGCGCGATAACCAAGGACAACCGGCCGAAGCGCAGACGATCGCGAAGTGAATGCGAGGTTCGCCAAAGCGACGAATTGTGTTCGTCTCGATGTCATCCAGCGACCGTTTCACGCCACCAAAATTGTGCTTCGTGTTGTAGAAGAACGAAGCCTTACCAAGGAGCCCCTTAAGTCGCAACCTCTTCGCCGGATACTCGCGCGCGAAGGCATGGAGGACTGTTGCGTTATATGCGTTGATCCAGTAGGCAAGTTTTGCCTCGCGCGTAGGAAACGCCATCGGGTCCGAGTCTGGGCTCATGGAGGCGAGCTGTTCAATGAACTTGACAAGCGCCGGATCGGACTTGACGCCGCTATAGTCGACGAGCCCGTTCTCATGCACGTACTTCGAAAGGACGCTGCCGAGAAGGGAATAGTCAATCGAAGCTGATTTCGCTGAGACGGGCGTCATGAAGAAAGCCTTCGCTACGCTGAATCCACCCAGGACCGCCATCACACAACCTGCCCGGCGGGTCAGCTGAGGCATCTGAGCATCTCCTTGGCTTCGTTCAGTCGAGGAAACTTCTTCTCGGCTTCCCGGAACTCACGGGTATGTACACACCTTCGAGTCCCCCGGTGCTCGGCTGGATGCTTCAAATGAAGCATTTCATGATAGAGCACGTACTCCAGAGCCAGAGCCGGAACGTTTTCGCGGTCGAGGATGCTGCTGATCACGATCGCGTGATGGCATGGATCGTAGTGTCCGAGCAGGGTACGCGATGGGCGCAGGCTCCATCCAAGGTCGGGACGTGCCATCAGGCCGTGAAAGAACCGAAAGTTTAGATCTTCGAACATTCGAATGAGGTCGTACACGTTCCCTTGCGGGCCTCTGTGATACTTTCGGCCTCTCTCGCGACGAACTTGAGAGAGAACGACTCGAACATCCTTTCGATTCATGTAAAGGCGGTAGCGTTGGAGGTGGGATCGCGGGATGGGCTGACGGTACAACTTGCAAAGAAGAATGAAGGCAAGGGACTCAAGGATCGGAGCCGGGGCCTTTTCCAAAACGTCCGTGATTCTTACTTCGATCTTGTCTTCCCGAATCCGAATAACACTGTTGGCGTTTGCAAAAGGATAGAAAGAAATATCAAACGAAGGCTGGTCGGACGATGGCTTGATATGGAGATGTATTCGGGTGTACAGCGCCTCGAGACTTTCGAACAGAAGCGCGCTAGCCAGCGACATTCTTTCTGCGATTATAGCGGCTCGCCCCGGCTCAACCGTTGAGAACCCGGATTGGCAACGCTACCATAGACCTAAGTCCTTATCCTGAGCGCATCGGCTAAGAATGAGTGGCGAACCGCTGAGCGCCTGTTTCTGGAGGTTTGTTGCCCAAAGCCAAGATTACGTCGGTAGGCTGCTATGTTCCGCCCGGGGTCCTCACAAACGCCGACCTGGAACGAATGGTGGAAACCAACGATCAATGGATCGTGGAGCGCACTGGTATTCGAGAGCGGCACATCGCAGCTCCTGAGGTCGCGACATCGGACATGGCTCTCGAGGCCGCAAAGTGCGCCCTCGACAAGGCGGGAGTGCAGGCGCACGACCTGGACGCCATTCTGGTCTGCACAGTTACTCCCGACATGATGTTCCCTTCCACTGCTTGCCTGGTTCAGCATCGCCTGGGCGCGAAGAGAGCCTGGGGATTCGACCTGATCGCAGCCTGCTCCGGGTTCGTGTACGGGTTGACGACAGCAGCCCACTTCATTCAATCGGGAACGCATCGCAAGGTCCTGGTAATCGGTTCGGACACGATGTCACGAATCATCGATTACCAGGATCGAGCTACCTGTGTGTTGTTTGGAGATGGCGCGGGGGCGATGGTCGTGGAGGCCTCTGATGAGGACGGCTTCGGCTTTATTGGTTTTGAGAACGAGATCGACGGCTCGGGTGGTGACTTTCTGAAGATGCCCGCAGGCGGTAGCCGCAAGCCGCCCTCCTGCGAGACCATTGAGCAGCGGCTGCATTACGTAAAGCAGGAAGGTCAACAGGTCTTCCGGTATGCCGTACGCAAGATGTACGACATGACAACCGAGCTTCTGAATCGACATGGATTCACAGCGGCGGATGTTGACTGGCTTATTCCGCATCAGGCGAATCGGCGTATCATCACAGCCGTGGCTGAACGGATGGGCTTGGAGGACAAGGTCATCATCAATATCGATCGATTTGGCAACACGACGGCCGCCACCATTCCTTTGGCTACGAGCGATGCAATCTCGAGTGGCCGGCTGAAGAAGGGTGACCTGGTGTTGTTTGCGGCGGTCGGTGCCGGCTATACCGCGGGAGCTAATCTCTGGAGATGGGGGTACTGAAATGGCTACAACAGGCGGCCCACTCGAAAGTCTCGAACAGTGGGATGACTATGTAAAGGCTCGCTACGATCCGAACAAGAAGCAGGAGGACTTTCGCAACTACGGCGAAGGCGTCGCGCCCGTCGTACGCGAGTTCTATCGGCTGAACCACACGAATCAGACTCGGGAATTTGCGCGTGCAAAGAGGGCTGAGTATTCCAAGCTCAACCATGCCGAGATGGGTATCTGGGAAGCAATGGAATTCCTAAACACCTTCGTGGACGACAGCGATCCGGATACGGATCTTTCGCAAATCGACCACAATCTCCAGACCTCAGAGGCGATTCGCAAGGACGGCCATCCTCGATGGATGGTGCTGACGGGGTTGATCCACGATCTCGGCAAGGTCCTCTCTCTCTGGAACGAGCCACAATGGGCAGTCGTCGGTGACACTTTCCCGGTTGGCTGCGCCTGGTCGGACAAGATCGTGTTTCATGAATTCTTCGCTGCGAATCCGGACCGGAACGTTGCTGAGTATCAGACCTTGTACGGCGTGTACGAGCCGAATTGCGGATTGGACAACGTAGACATGTCGTGGGGGCACGACGAGTACCTCTACCATGTGATCCGCGATCACTTGCCCAGGCCGGCGCAGTACATGATCCGCTATCATTCCTTCTACCCGGCGCATCGCGAGCGTGCCTATGAGCACCTTATGAACGAGGAAGATCGCGAAATGTTTGAATGGGTGCGGAAGTTTAATCCGTACGATCTCTATTCAAAGAGCGCAGAAAAGCCGAACGCGGATGAACTCAAGCCGTATTACGTCGATTTAATCGATGAGTACTTCCCGCGAAAGATTCGCTGGTAGTTTGAAATGGCCGACCCGGCGAACCCTGCAAGCTTCGAAGCAGCCCTCCAGGAGCTCGAGTCCGTGGTGAAACAGTTGGAGGCGGGTGACCTTCCGCTGGAGAAGTCGCTCGAACTCTTCGAGGCCGGAATTCGGCTGAGCGAAGCGTGCCGAAAGCAACTCGAGGAAGCGGAGACTCGGGTTGAGATGTTGGTGAAGCGCGGCGAAAAGGTTGTGCCCGAGCCGCTCCGGACCCCGAAAACATGACGGGTGTCGAAGCGATGCGGGTCCAACAAGAGAGGATCGAGCTGGCGCTCCAGCGCTGGGTGCCGCCGGAGTCTTCGCCGCCCGAGACGATCCACAAGGCGATGCGCTATAGCCTTTTCGCAGGAGGCAAGCGCATCCGGCCGCTGTTGTGTCTGGCAGCCGCTCAGGCCGTTGCCGATGATCCAGTCGGTGTCGAAGACGCAGCCTGCACTCTCGAGCTGATTCATACTTACTCGCTGATTCATGACGACCTTCCGGCGCTTGACAACGACGACTTGAGGCGCGGCCGCCCAACCAATCACAAAATCTTCGGTGACGCGATGGCCATACTTGCCGGTGACGCGCTTCTGACGCTTGCCTTCCAAGTGCTTTCGCAACTCGAGCACGTCGACGCTGTTACGCGCGTCCGGCTGGTCGAGGAACTGGCGACGGCTTCCGGCACGGTCAGGGGGATGATCGCCGGGCAGGTCCACGACATTGAGGGTGAGCGTCAGACGCCGACTTCGGATTTGCTCGAGAAGATACATCGGGCAAAAACTGGCGCACTTCTCCGGGCAAGCGTGCGGATGGGCGCCATTTACGCTGGTGCGTCTTCGGAGGAACTGATTCATCTGTCCTGCTTCGGGGAGCATGTGGGTCTTGCGTTCCAGATTGTTGATGACATTCTGGATGTCGAACAGCCGTCGGAAGCGTTGGGTAAGACGGCGGGCAAGGATCAAGCGCAGGAGAAGATCACGTTCCCCGCGGTGTATGGGCTCGATGTATCACGCAGGATGGCCGAAGAAGAGCGTTTAGCGGCGCTCCAACACCTACGGCCGTTTGGCGCCCGAGCTGCGTTCTTGAGCGAGATTGCCGACGTAGTCGTCCGCCGTAAGGCATGAAAGGTGTAGCCAAGGACCGTATCGACATGCTCCTGGTGGATCGGGGCTTAGCCGAGACGCGACAAAAGGCCCAGGCGCTGATTCTGTCCGGCAACGTTTTCGTGGACGGCCAGCGAGTAGACAAACCTGGGCAGACCTACCGTACGGACTCAGAGATTCAGGTCCAAGAGAGACCGCGCTACGTCAGTCGTGGAGGATTGAAGCTCGAGGCCGCTCTTTCGAATTTTCAGATCGATGTCGCCGGCAAGGTTTGTGTCGACATCGGATCCTCGACCGGTGGTTTCACCGATTGCCTGCTGCAGCATGGAGCGAGCAAGGTGTTCGCCATCGATGTCGGGACAGGACAGCTCGATTGGAAGCTGCGCAACGATCCGCGTGTTGTTGTGAAAGAACAAGTGAACGCTCGTCATCTGACCCGCGAGCACGTTCCAGAGCCTTGTCAGATTGCTGTTTGCGATGTGAGCTTCATATCGGTCAAACTGATTCTTCCCACTGTTGTTCCATTGCTCGTACCGGATTCGGAAATGGTGATCCTGGTGAAACCGCAGTTTGAGGTAGGACGCGAAGACGTTGGGCGGGGCGGGATTGTACGAGATCCGGCTTTGCACCAGCACGTCTGCCAGGACATAGAGGGATTTGTTCGGGATCTGGGATTCAACACGCGCTTGATGGAGAGTCCGATCCTGGGCGCTGAAGGGAATCGGGAGTTTCTGCTGCATGCCTTCCATTAGCCGCATCGGTATCATCTCGAAGCCGGGCGCGGCAGCGGCTTATTCGTTGGTGCCCCGTTTGCTGGCGTGGTGTGCGGAGCGGGATATCGAATTCAGATACGACCAGGAGACCGCGGCCTATGTTGGCCGATCGGATGGTCTCCCCCGTTTGGAGGTCGCTGACGCGTGTCAAATGCTCGTAGTCCTCGGCGGCGATGGAACGTTACTCTCCGCGGCTCGAGCGATTGCGGGCAAAGACACACCGTTGTTTGCGGTGAATCTTGGTGGGCTGGGCTTCCTTACGGCCATCACGGTTGACGAAGTCTTCCCGGAGTTGGAGCGCGCGTTAAAGGGAGAACTGGACGTCTCTGCGCGTCGTATGCTGCACTGTGAGCTTTGGCGAGACGCGGAAAAGATTGGCGAGTATGAGGCCCTGAACGACGTGGTGATCACAAAAGCAGCGCTAGCGCGTATGATTGATGTCACGGCGTATGTTGATGATCACCTGGTGTGTCAGTACAAATCGGATGGGCTGATTGTTTCGACACCGACGGGCTCGACCGCATACTCTCTGTCGGCCGGCGGTCCAATTATCACTCCGGGTGTCTCGGCCCTGTGTATCACGCCGATTTGCCCGCATATGTTGACGAACCGACCTGTGATTGTCCCTGACGACAGCGTGATCAGGATGGACTCCCGCTCCGAAGGCGATGGAACCTTCCTGACGATCGATGGACAGGTTGGTGTTGATTTGGGGTATGGCGACCAGGTAGTTTGCCGACGCTCCTCGAAGTGCTTGCGCCTTGTTAAGCCGCCACGAATGAAATTTTTTGACGTGCTTCGCGAGAAGCTGAGCTGGGGTGAACGATGACGAAGCTATCTCTTACCGCCTGGATTTTTATAAGCATGGCCGTGGGCATTGCTGTGGGCCACTTCGCCCCGGATGTGGCGAAGAATCTTGCCGTAATCAGCAATGTCTTTCTGCACCTGATCAAGTCGATTGTCGCCCCGTTGCTCTTCGGGACGCTCGTTGCCGGTATTGCCGGAACCGGTAGCGTGAAGGCGATGGGCCGCATCGGCGCAAAGGCCATCCTTTACTTTGAGATCGCGACCACCATTGCCTTGTTTTTGGGATTGGCTGCGGTCAACATCTTCCGTCCTGGGGAAGGTCTCACGCTGCAGCGCTCGGCTACAGAGCTGAATATCCCAAAGACGCCAGTGACACTATCCGGCATCATCGAGCATGCGTTTCCAACAAGCGTGATCGACTCGATGGCGCGAGGCGACGTACTTCAGCTTGTGGTGTTCTGCTTCCTGTTCGGAACAGCCTGTGCGGCCATCGGCGAGAAGGCTCGGCCGGTGGTTCATTTCGCTGAATCGCTGGCCGAGGTTATGTTCAAGTACACCAAGTACGTGATGTACCTGGCTCCACTTGGTGTCGGTGCTGCAATTGCAGTCACGGTCGGTAGCAAAGGCTTGGGAGTGCTGTTCAGCCTCGGAAAACTCGTCGCAACGCTGTACGGAGCGCTCATCGTGTTTGTCGTGTGCGTCCTGGGCGGGATCATGCTGATTTGCCGCATCCCGCTTCGACGCTTCATCGCCGCCGTTCGAGAGCCCTGGGTGATCGCGTTCTCGACAGCTTCGAGCGAAGCCGCGCTGCCACGTGCCATGGAGAACATGGAACGTTTCGGGGTTCCGAAGCACATTGTTTCCTTTGTGATCCCGACTGGCTATAGTTTCAACCTCGACGGGTCGACCATGTATCTCGCACTTGCGAGTGTCTTCGTGGCTCAGGCCGCTGGAATCGAGATGCCGCTGAAACAACAACTGGCAATGATGATCACGCTCATGCTGACCAGCAAGGGGGTGGCGGCGGTGCCTCGTGCTTCACTCGTGATCCTTGCCGGAACTCTGACGACGTTCAACCTGCCGCTGGAAGGAATAGCGGTGATTCTTGGTGTCGACGCCATTTTGGACATGGCTCGAACATCGGTAAACGTTTTGGGTAACTGCCTTGCGTGTGCCGTGGTTGCGAGGTGGGAAGGTCACGAGTTGGAAGAGACCACGCCGACGACACCGGCAGTGGCCGTGGGTGGTTAAGAGTCTCGAAATGCGAAGGGGCCAGCCGACTGGACCTGGCCCCGACGCGGGCTTTCTTTATATCTACTAGCTGACGACAGCGGCTTCCAGACCGAGCTTGGCGTACCAGGGCTTTGCAGTCTTAATCGCGTCATTGACCGCGTTGATGTTCTTCACACCCTCAACGCTGAGCCATTCTTCCAGCGCCTTCACTCCCTGCTTCGCATAGATCGGCACGCCATCTTTCCAGGTGGCTCGGCCGCAGAGAACGCCCGAGTAGTCGGTGCCGGCTTCCGAGGCGAGTCGGAGAGATTCGACGAACTGCGTGTTGCTAACGCCAGCGCTCAGGTAGATAAACGGCTTCTTCGCGACGTCGGATGCGCGGCGGAAGTGTTTCTTCGCTTCTTCGAGCGAGTATGCTTTCTGGCCTTTGTACACGGAGCTGCCTTCTACGTACTCGGCGTTGACCGGAATCTCGACTTTCAGCACGTCGACGTTGTAGTGAGGCTTCGAGAACTCTTCCATCGAGCGCGTCACGACTTCCGGCTTGATCTTCGCGTACTCGAGGCCTTTCTCGTCACCGCCCTTGGGGTCATAGCCGACGAATTCAAGGAAGAACGGGATTTGATGGTACTCGCACTCCGCGCCGATTCTCTCGATGAAAGCGTGCTTGATGTCGTTCACCTCGGGTGAATCGAGATACGTGTAGTAGATCAGGATCTTGACAGCGTTGGCCCCCCAATCGACGATGCGCTTCACGGAAACATGCGGCAGCAGGTCCGGAAGACGACCGGGTTTGGTGTTGTCGTATCCCGATTCTTCGTAGGCGAGAAGCAAGCCGGCATTGGGGCTGCGAACCCGCGATGCAGGAATGCCGTACTCGGGATCAAGCAGGATAGCGCTCGCGTGTGGCGTCAGCACCTTGGTTACTGCGATCTTGAATTCAATCAGCATCTCGGGAGTGATCTGGTCGGGGGTGACGCCCTTCTCCTTGGCGATGCTCTTTTGCAGGCTTCCTCGCTGGTCCATCGCTGCGGCGGCGATCACACCATGGTTGTTGGAGAGAGCCTTCAAATGACGGAGCTTGCCTTCCGATAGCTTCATAGGGACTCCTTATCTTTCGATTGGGGATTAACTTTCAGTATAAGTGCGGTACGACGGAAGTAGCTCTGCGCCCGCTGCACATCTTTCATGATTTGCGCCTTCAGAGCTTCGGCCGAAGGGAACTTCCGTTCATCGCGCACTCGCTTCAAAAACTCAATCCGGATGCGCTCGGGGGACATGCCCTCGATCGGAGCCAACAGATAGGTTTCGATGGTCAGGGCATCTCCGTCGAAGGTCGGGCGCATTCCGATGTTGGTGATTGACGGCCACTTCTGCCCGTCACGCAAGTTCTCTGTTCGGGTGATGTACACGCCATTGGCAGGAAGCACCTCGGCGTCCGTGCGCAGGTTGAGTGTGGGAACGGTTTTCTTGGACCCGATTCCATGCCCGGGGACCACATCCCCTTCGATTGAGTAGGGGCGGCCAAGCATCCGACAGGCGAGGGACACATTTCCCTGCGCGATCGCATTTCGGATCTCGGTACTCGAAACCAGGTGGCGGCGAATCTTCACGCCATTGACGATCTCGACTTCGATACCGAAAGCTGCACCCATCGCTTGCAGCACGTGGATATCGCCCGCTTGACGGTGACCAAAGCGGAAGTTTGAGCCAACGAGAACGGCTCGCGTCTGGAGCTTTTCAAGGAGGATCTCCCGGACAAATGCTTCAGCGGACAGATGAGAGATGGCCTCAGTGAACGGAAGCTCAACAATCTGCTCAATCCCGATGTCTTCCATCAGCGCATATCGCTGCGCGGGTGTGCTGAGCATTTTCGGTGCCCGCTCCGGTGCGACAACCCGTGTGGGATGCGGATTGAACGTCAAGACCGTTGACTTCAGACCCAGATGAGCGGCGACTTGAACGAGTCTCCGAAAAATGGCCTGGTGACCGGTATGGACTCCATCAAAGTTGCCGATCGAGACGGCACTCGGGCCGATCTCCGGTCCAATGTCCGCCAGACTTCGGTAGACCGGGATCAATTCGACAGTGCTCCTGTATGCAGGTCGAGACCGTCGTACGCAAGCTTCACGTTTGACGGTAACAATCGCTCCGTCTTCTCGTGGCCCAGATCGTGGGAGATGTGCGTGAAGTAGGCGCGTCGCGGACGAAGTCTTTCTACCGTTTGGAGCGATTGTTCCACCGTCGAATGAGTCGGGTGCGGCTTGTGACGCAATGCGTCCAGAAAGAGCACATCCAAATTTTGGAGCATCTCGACCGATTCGTCGGGGATGTCGCTGTGATCCGTCAGATAGGCGGAGTCGCCGAAACGAAAGCCGTAGATGCGCTCGTTCCCGTGAAGCAAGGGGACCGGTGTGAATTTGAGTCCGAAAAGGTCGAAGGCTTCGCCATTCAGCATGACCGTCGACACTCTCGGGATTGAGGACTGTGGATTCTTCAGCTCGAAAATATAGTTGAAGACGCGCTTAATGGATGCGAGAGTCGCCTCATCGGCGTACAACGGTACGTTCTCCCGCTGCAGAAAGTTGAACGGGCGTATGTCGTCGAGGCCCATGATGTGATCGGCGTGGGCGTGGGTGAAGAGAACGGCGTCCAGTCGCTGAAGACCGTATCGCAATGACTGTGCGCGCAGGTCTGGTGTTGTGTCGATTAGCACGACGCGACCGTCGTAGCGCAAGACGATCGAGGGGCGAAGGCGTTTGTCGCGGGGATCGGTGGACTTGCAAACGTCGCAAGTGCAGCCGATCATCGGTACGCCGACACTTGTCCCCGATCCAAGGACCGTAATCCGCACCAACGGCATCTATTTCGAGCTTTCTTCCATTCTCTGTACGAAGCGGAACCGAAGCTCGGTGAGCGAGTTTTCAATCAGCCGTTGCTCGTCGATGGTGAGGTTTCCTTTGGTCTTCTCCGAAAGCATGGATAGCAGATCGATCGTGTGGCGGGCCACACGAAAGTCCGGCGCTTTGTCTTTGTCCTCTTCCGTGATGTGCAGAAGGCCCAGGGCCATCTCGGCTTGCATCTTGAGGGACAGGACGAAGAACTCGAAGGTCGCTGGCGGGATGGGAAGTTCATTCTCCCGCGTGGTGTTCGCGGCGCTTGTACTTTCCGACATCAATTAACAGTCTACGACGAATGGCTGTTATTCCAAGTGGTCGTAGGCCAGCAGTGTCAGAAATTCAGTGAACTCGCTGCGATGGACCATGTCGCGCAACACGTCGGCGGCTTCGTTTATACGCGGCCGGTCACCCATGCGATTTCGCTCCTCGTTGATGATCTGATCCACCATATCGATGGTGACAGGGCGTCCGTCGTTCAGCTTTCCTGAGTGGCGGACCCACTGCCAGAGCTGTGAACGCGAGATCTCGGCAGTCGCGGCGTCCTCCATGAGGTTGTAGATGGGCACTGCGCCACTTCCGTTCAGCCAGGCCGCCATGTACTGCATGCCGACATCGACGTTCAACCGCACACCCGCCTCGGTGATTTCGCCCTCGGGCACGCGTAGCAGGTCCTCTGCCGTCACCTTCACATCGAGCCGCTTGTTTGCAATCTGGTTCTCCTGCGGCATGAACTCGTCGAAGACGGCTTTCGCGACCGGCACGAGCGCTGGGTGTGCCACCCATGTTCCGTCGTGTCCCGCTTTCACCTCGCGGAGTTTGTCCTGGCGCACTTTCTCAAGCGCGCGCTCGTTTGCCTCAGGATCGTTCTTGATGGGAATCTGAGCGGCCATTCCACCCATGGCGTGGATTTCACGTCGATGGCAGGTCTGGATCAGCAGCTCGACGTAAGACTTGAGGAAATGCCGGTCCATGGTGACGGAGGCTCGGTCGGGCAGGAGGAAGTCAGCCCGTTTGCTGAACTTCTTGATGAAGCTGAAGATGTAATCCCAGCGGCCGCAGTTGAGACCGGCTGAGTGGTCACGAAGCTCGTAGAGGATTTCGTCCATCTCAAACGTCGCGAGAATTGTTTCGATCAGCACCGTCGCCCGGATTGTGCCGTTCGGCAGCCCGAGAGCCTTCTGGGCATACACAAATACGTCGTTCCAGAGTCGGGCCTCGAGATGGTTCTCGAGTTTGGGTAAGTAGAAGTAAGGGCCGGTGCCCCTATCCACCAGTTCTTTCGCGTTGTGGAACAAGTAGAGGCCGAAATCGAAGAGGCTCGCAGAAATGGGGTGGCGGCCGACAAGCATGTGCTTTTCAGCGAGGTGCCATCCACGCGGACGCACCATCAGGACGGCGGTTTTCTGGTTGAGCCGATATTGCTTGCCCTCGGGACCTTCATATGCGATGTTGCGGCGCACGGCGTCCCGAAGATTGATCTGGCCTTGAACGGTGTTCTCCCACGTCGGCGAGTTCGCGTCCTCGAGATCGGCCATGAAGACGTTCGCTCCGCTGTTCAGGGCGTTGATGATCATCTTCCGATCCACTGGACCGGTGATCTCAACCCGGCGATCTCGCAGGTCGGCAGGAATCGGGGCTACCGTCCAATCCGCTTTCCGAATAGATGCTGTATCGGTTCGGAAATCAGGGAGTTTGCCGAGATCGAGCTCCGCTTGCAGCGTTCGACGCGCATCGAGTAGCTCGCGACGCCGCTCAGCAAATCTACGGTCGAGCTCGAAGAGGAACTCGACGGCTTCGGGTGTGAGGATCTGTTCGAAGGCGTCGTTCAGAGGCCCACGGATTTTTACGTCAGCAACGCTTAAACTCTCAGGCTGGGCAGACATACAGCCCGATTGTATTATGTGCAGACGTCACCCCGTCATCGGGTGAGCCGCACAATCCGAATATTTCCGTTCGATGTGTCGAGATGCACGGTCGGGCCACCCGAACCGATGGAGCCATCAAGATGCGTCTTGGAAACCCTACGTGCTTGGACCGCGTAGTCAGTGGTGATGCTCCCGTGCGATGTTTCGGCAATTATGTTGGCTGAGACCTCTCCAGGGAGTCGTAAAGTGATCGACGAATTTGAGGTGTCCGCGACGATGTCGTTGCTGCGAAAAGCGTCGAGACTCAGTTCGATGGGTCCGTTTGACGTGTCCAACTTGATCCGGCTGTTCGGTTTGGGCGCAGTCACTCGCGCCGTAATCCCGGAATTCGAAGTATCGGCTTCAAGCGTGCCTTGGACATCTGTGACTCGCACTGGTCCGTTCGATGTTTTGACACGAACGTCGCCTTGCACGTTCTCAACCTCGACTCGAGCATTGCTGGTCAGTACCTCGACCGGGCCCTTGATTCGAAAGACCCGCCCTGATCCGTTGGAGGTCTGGAGCCTGGCTTGACCCTCGATGCCCTCTACACGGACCGAAGCGTTGGAGGTCCTGAGTTGATCAATGACAACCCGAGACGGTACTCGTATCACGTACCGCGCGCCGCTCCGACCTCGAGTCGGGGTCGGCCTGGTGGTGCGGATCGATATGGAATCGGGCGATGAGCTGATCTCGATGCGCATGGCTTTCAAGAGGCTCTCATCGTTGGCGTATTTGGTACCCGAGATGTCCACAGAGTCCTTTTCCCAAGCCATGACTTCAACGGGTCCGTTGAAGTTGTCGAGGCTAAAGCGGCCGCCCGGTCGTAGGTCACGGGTGTAATGGAAATCTTCGCGATAGCGCTCGGAATCGTGGAAGGCTTCAACGACGTCGTCGCAGGAAGATGTACAAAGCGCAGCCAGAGCGAGGGATGCGGTTAGAGCAAGACGATTCATGTGGTCACCCTTGCCAGTGGACTACGAGGCCTGAGGCCGAAAGGTTCCATGCTAGTTTGAAGAAAAATCCCCCAATTCATGAAAAAGCTTCTTGCCCTTAACCGCGGCGAAATCGCCATCCGCATCTTACGTGCCGCCGATGAGCTCGGGCTTCGAACCGTGGCCGTGTACTCGCAGGAGGATCGGCTGAGTCTGCACAGGTTCAAGGCGGACGAAGCTTACCAGATCGGGGCGGGCTTAGGGCCCGTTCAGGCGTATCTCGACGTCGAGGGAATCGTAGACCTGGCAGCGTCGAAGGATGTGGATGCGATTCACCCAGGCTACGGTTTCCTGTCGGAGAACCCCGCGCTTCCGCGTGCGTGCGAAACAGCGGGAATCACGTTCGTGGGACCGAGCGCCGAGTTGCTGGAGTTGTTGGGAGACAAGACGGCTGCCAGGAATCTTGCAATGAAGGCTGGCATCCGAGTGGTCCCAGGCACCGAGCAGGCCGTCAGCGAAGCCGCGCACGCTCAACGCGAGGCGCAACGGATCGGGTTTCCATTGATCATCAAAGCGGCATTCGGCGGCGGCGGTCGTGGAATGCGCGTGGTGGATAACCCCGGGGAACTCGCGGGAAAACTCGGCGAGGCGCAGGCGGAGGCGCAGGCTGCGTTTGGGAATCCCGCTGTCTTCCTCGAACGCTTCATTCGACGAGCCCGGCACATCGAGGTGCAGATCCTGGGCGATCGGCACGGGAATTTGATGCACCTCTATGAGCGCGACTGCTCGGTGCAGCGAAGGCATCAGAAGGTGGTGGAAGTCGCGCCGGCGTCGAATCTCGACCCGCGGATCCGGGCTGAGCTCTGTGAAGCTGCGGTCGCACTGGGACGCGCAGCAGGATACTACAGCGCGGGCACTGTCGAATTTCTGGTCGATGCCGATACCGGCGAGTGGTTCTTCATCGAGGTGAACCCTCGGGTTCAGGTGGAACACACCGTTACCGAGATGATTACCGGTATCGACATTGTTCGATCGCAGATACAGATTGCCCAAGGTCTGGAACTGCATGGGACCGAGATGAATCTCCCGGCGCAGGAGAACGTGCCTATCCACGGTGCGGCATTGCAGTGCCGTGTGACGACTGAAGATCCGGCAAATAACTTCACGCCGGATTACGGCAAGATCCACACATATCGATCTCCAGCGGGTTTTGGCATTCGCTTGGATGGAGCGTCGGCCTATGGCGGTGCGGTGATCACGCCTTACTACGATTCGTTGCTCGTCAAGGTGACGGCGTGGGGCCAGGATCTGAAGCAGGCGACGCAACGCATGGATCGAGCACTGCGCGAGTTCCGAATCAGGGGTGTGATGACGAACATCCCATTTCTCGAGAATGTTATTTCGCACCCGGTATTTCTGGAGGGTCGCGCAACGACCAAATTTCTCGATGAGAGCCCGGAGCTGTTCCAGTTCACACCGCGGAAAGATCGAGCGACGAAGCTACTGACGTATCTCGGCGAGGTGATTGTCAACGGGAACAAGGAAGTCGCAGGCAAGCCGAAGCCATCCAACTTGCGAACACCGATCCTCCCGGAGCATTACTCGTCTGAGCCCCCGGCGGGGACAAGGCAGCTGTTGGATCAGCTCGGGCCGAAGGGCTTCGCGGAGTGGACCCGGCAGCAGAATAGGCTTCTGCTGACAGACACGACCTTCCGTGACGCACATCAATCGCTGTTCGCTACGCGCGTTCGCACCTATGACATGCTGGCGATCGCGAACTACGTGGCGCACCGGCTACATAACCTCTACAGCCTCGAGATGTGGGGCGGTGCGACATTCGACGTTGCCTTGCGGTTTTTGCTCGAAGATCCATGGGATCGGCTTGCGCGGCTGCGGGAGGCCATCCCGAATATCTGTTTCCAGATGCTGCTGCGAGCTTCGAACGCGGTCGGATACACGGCTTATCCGGACAACGTGGTACGGGCGTTCATCCATGAATCGGCAAAGCAGGGCATCGACATCTTCCGTATCTTCGACTCGCTCAATTGGCTGCCGAACATGCGGGTGCCGATTGAGGCAACTCTCGAGACGGGTCGTATCTGCGAAGCTGCCATCTGCTACACGGGCGACATCCTGGATCCGAAGCGCGATAAATATCCGTTGAAGTACTACGTGCGTATGGCCAAGGAGCTGGAGCGAATGGGAGCCCACGTCCTCGGCATCAAAGATATGGCCGGCATCTGTAAACCGTATGCGGCTGAGAAACTTGTGCGTGCGTTACGCGACGAGATCGGTTTGCCGATCCATTTCCACACGCACGACACGAGCGGGATCAACGCGGCTTCGATTCTCAAGGCTAGCGAGGCGGGTGTGGATGCCTGTGATGCCGCCATTTCCTCGATGAGCGGCACCACCAGCCAACCGAATCTGAATTCGATTGTGGCGGCGCTTCGAAACACGCAGCGAGATGCATGTCTCGACTTCGAAGCGCTGACGCGCTGCTCGGATTATTGGGAGACCGTGCGCACCTACTACAAGCCTTTCGACAGCGGGCTCAGCTACGGCACGGGCGATGTCTATATCCACGAGATGCCGGGCGGTCAGTATACGAATCTGAAGGAGCAAGCCGAGTCGATGGGGCTTGGTCCACGGTGGCCCGAAGTTGCTCGGACCTATGCTGAGGTCAATCAGGCATTTGGCGACATCGTGAAAGTCACACCCTCGAGCAAGGTCGTCGGGGATCTTGCGATCTTCCTGGTAAGTCACGGGACCACGGTCGCGGAACTCAAGCGCCTGGGACCGAATCATCACCTCACGCTTCCCAACTCAGTGGCGGATATGTTCATGGGATCTCTCGGCGAGCCTGAGGGTGGATGGCCTGAGGACATGAAGGCGGTGGTGCTCAAAGGCAAAGAGCCGATGAAGGGCCGTCCTGGTGAGCATTTGGCGCCGGTCGATCTCGACGCGACCAAGGCCGAGGTGGAGACAAAGCTGAATCATCCGATCTCGCAGACGGATCTGATGAGCTACCTGATGTACCCACAAGTATTCGAGCAGTTCGATGCCGCACGCGACAAATACAGCGATCTAAGTGTGTTGC
>DASQVJ010000680.1:0-8453 GCA_035640835.1 Bryobacteraceae bacterium | reverse complement strand
AACCTACCGCGGCCAGTGTGCCGAATACTGTGGAGCACAACACGCGCACATGATTCTGCTTGTCGTGGCAGAGCCCCCCGACAAGTTTCAGCAATGGTTCGCAGCCCAGAGGCAGCCGGCGGCAGTGCCCGAGAACGAGCAACAACTCAGAGGACAGCGTCTGTTTGAATCGCGCCCGTGCCTGCTATGTCACACAATTCGCGGAACGCTGGCCGGCGGACGCGTCGGCCCGGACCTGACGCACATCGGATCCCGGCAAAGGATCGCGACGAACATGCTCGAGAACAACACAGCCAACCTCTCCGCCTGGATCGTGAATGCGCAATCGCTCAAGCCGGGTGTCCTGATGCCGAATGTGACCCAGTTTAGTGGCGACGAGTTGCGAGACATCGAAGCGTACCTGCGACACCTGCGCTGACCAGGCTGCAGGAAACTCGCGGTGTGTGATCGCCGAATGCTCACGAGACTAACGCAAAGACCCGATTTTCGGGACTTGAGACAGTCCCAGCCCGCCAAGATCCTTGATCAGTACGACGCTTGCATCCATGCGGCGGCGCAGGATATCGACCTCGTCTCTCCGATTCTCGAGGAGGATGGTTTGTCCTGTTAATTACCTGCAAGTAGGGGTCAGCGCGCACTGGTATTCCGTGATCAACTCCCCGACGGTGCCGACCAGCGCAGGGCTTGACTCGCTGAGCCATACATACTGTCGCGCCGTTCAATGAAGACTGCACCGTCGTTGGTCAGACGATGTGGTTCACCTATAGTTGCCCCGGCTCGCTTGCTGCTTGCTGTGAATGTAAGGCTTTTCCCAGAAGCTCCAAAAGACCCACGGCAGTCGCCATGCCCCGGCGCGCATCTTTGGAGGTCGCCTGTTTAGCAATTGCGAGCAGCGACGGCGTTTCTTTGCCGGCACTCGAGAGCACTGTGTGAAACTCCTCGGGATCAATCGATTTGAGCAGGTTGCTGAACATGAGCGCCATGCGAAGCGCCGTGATCATCTCTCGGGAACTGATCACGTCGACAGCACGCTCTACGACCGTATCGCCTGCCGAGAGAAGACCGTTCAGCAGATCGATCATGCCCGTTTCATGCAGTCGCTGCAGCAGATCGTAGGAGGCGAGCACCGCTTCCGCATGCTCGACCGGAGCTTGCTCCACCCTTCGAACAAGATCGTCGCGAGAGTTGCGCGGCGCAAATTCCTTGAAGTTGACAGCTATCGCCATAGAGGCTTGTTTCCCTTATCTATTTCTCCAGTTGAATCTGAACCAGATTTCGCGTGCCCGGCATGCGGTAATCTTTGCGTGTCCACTTGCGCTCCACCTCGACTCCTGCTTGTGGCGTTCGTTTACCTGAGTAACGGAAGTTGAGAGGACGGAGAGGGTTCACATCTTGCTCGGGGAGCAGCTTGATCTTTACGGCTGTCTCCTTATACGCGGGAGTATTCGTAGCCACATCCGCATGCGATCCGGTGAGAACATTCATCGGCTCGTCCCTCGAGAGATGCGGCAGATAAACCTGGTTTCCATGCACCCGGTTTGTAACTAAAGCCTTGATGACCAACGAGCCATACCGGCTGGTAACGCGTACCCAGCGTCCGGATTCAATCTCGCGCTCTTTGGCGAGCTCTTCCGAGACTTCAAGGAAGCGCTCAGGTGTTTCTTCGCGAATACCGTCAATACGGTAGGTCATGTTGCCTTCATGAAAATGCTCCAAAATGCGACCATTGTTCAAGAAGAGATCAAAATCGCGGTCCGGCTTTTCGACAGGTTCGTGGAACGAGACCGGATACAGTCTCGCTCTCTTATCCGGAAAGGCGAAGCCATCAAGATAAAGAATAGGCTTGTCCGTTCCGTCGGGCGCAACCGGCCATTGCAGAGTCTTATAGCCTTCAAGCCGTTCGTAATTGACACCGCCATAGAGAGGGGAGACGGAGGCCAATTCATCCATGATTTGCGAGGGGTGCTGGTAATTCCAGTTGGCCCCCATGCGATTCGCGATCTCCTGAGTGATCTTCCAATCCGCCTTGCTATCGCCCAGTTCCGGAAGTGCTTGGTACAGCCGCTGGATTCGGCGTTCAGTGCTGGTAAACGTGCCGTCCTTCTCGAGCGCCGGGGCGCCAGGCAGCACGACATCCGCATAGCGGCACGTCTCAGTGAAGAATATGTCCTGCACTACGAAGAAATCCAGTTTTTCGAAGGCTCCTGCGACAACGTTGGCGTTCGAGTCGGCCGAGATCATATCTTCACCAGCCAGATACATCGCCCGCAATTTGCCTTCGTAGGCAGCCTCTACCATCTGGTGATTATCCAGACCACGCTGGGGTGGTAGTTCGACGCCCCAACTCCTTTCGAAACGCTTTCGGATCACCGGGTCCGTGACGGGCTGGTAACCGGGGAAGTCATCTGGCGCCGCGCCAATGTCGCCTGCACCCTGCACGTTGTTGTGGCCGCGCAACGGGTAGGCGCCGCAGCCGGGACGCATATAGTTGCCAGTCACCAGCAGCAGATTCGAAATAGCTGTCGACTCGTCGGAGCCCCTGCTGTGCTGCGTGATGCCCATCGCCCACAGAATGCACATGCTGTCAGCCGCTGCGATCTCCTGCGCGACGCGCTCCAGTGTTTCAACAGGGACCTCGCACACTTGCGACGCGTATGTCATCGTGAAAGCCTCAAGGCTCTTGCGGAACTCGTCGACACCGTTCACCCACTGTTCAAGAAAATCCAATTTGGCGTGACCGTTATCGAACATGTAGCGGCTCATGGCTGAGATCCAGACAATGTCAGTTCCCGGCCGCGGTCGGAAGTGAATGTCGGCGCGCTCTGCCATCTCGTGTGTGCGCGGATCGGCCACAATCAGTGTCTGTCCGTGCATTTTGTGAGCCCGCTTGACGCGCGTCGCCAAAACCGGATGACTCTCTGCTGTATTGCTGCCGATGATGAGAACCAGGCCCGAGCTGCCGATATCGTCGATTGAGCCCGAATCTCCGGCATAACCAACGGTTCGGAAGAGACCCATCGTCGCGGGCGACTGGCAATAACGAGAGCAGTTGTCGACGTTGTTGGTGCCGATAACGGCACGAGCAAACTTCTGCATCAGATAGCCGTCTTCATTGGTGCATTTCGAAGAAACAATGACGGCGATCGAGTCAGGCCCATATTGCTGCTTGATGCCGGTCAGTTTCGTCGTGACCAGATTCAGCGCTTCTTCCCAGCTTGCTTCGCGGAAGGCGTCTCCTTCGCGGATGAGCGGCTTCTGCAGGCGGTCCGCGTGATTCACATAATCCCAACCGAACTTGCCCTTAACGCAGGTCGAGATCTGATTGGCATCGCCATGCAGAGGATCAATTTTGAGAATTTTACGATCTTTGGTCCATACATCGTAACTGCACCCGACGCCGCAGTAGGTGCAGACAGTCTTTGTTCGCTTGATTCGCTCTTCGCGCATCTTCGCCTCGACCTGCGAGACCTGCATGATGGCGCCGTAGCCCATCTCCGGTTCCACGGCTTTGACGACATCGATCATCTTGGTCAAGGCGTCCTTAGGTATGCCGCTCAGAAAACCGGCCTCACCGAGCATCGACTTTTCCATCAGCGCGTTGCAGGGGCAGACCGTAACGCAGTGTCCGCAGGAAACACAGCTTGAGCCGCCGATCTGCATACCGCCATCCCAAAGCACACGCGGATGTTCGAGTTCCCAACCGATGGAAAGCGTCTCGTTCACCTCCACCATCTGGCAAGCCTGAACGCATTGTCCGCAGAGGATGCATTGGCTGGGATCGTAACGATAAAACGGATTGGACATGTCCACTTCATACGGCTTGGGTTTGAAGGGATGCTCCTGATGTTGAACGTTGAGTGCGAGCGCTGTGTTGTGAATTCTGCAATTTTCGTTATTGTTGTCACAAACCGTGCAGTAGAGCATGTGATTGCCGAGAATCACGTCAAAGGCCTCGGCCCGCGCATCCTGGGCGCGTTTTGAATCTGTGGTCACCTGCATACCGGGCGTGACATTGATTCCGCAGGAGCGCACGAGCTTACCATCGACCTCAACCAGGCAGGTGTCGCAGGTTTGGATCGGCCCCATGAGCGGCGAGTGATAGCAAATGTGGGGGATATCTTTCTCGCGGAGAATTGCTTCCACCAGCAACTCGCCTTCACGCGTAGTAACCGGCTGCCCGTCAATGGAGATCTCAACGGTCGATGGCGCGGTCTGCGAATTCCTTTGGGATCTGGTTATGGTCTCAATCAGGTTCATCTGTTCCCCCTAAACGGAGCGTCGTCTCCGAAACCGGCGACACAACTTCTCGACAATGTCTCTGCACATTGCTATCCACTCGAACTTTTGACCGCCGCGCGAGGGGATCGGCGAGAAAGGATTAACTTCGAACGGCGCTGGGGGCGTGTCGTTGTGCAACGAAATCCAGCGAGTGGACATTGTGGTCGTCGGGGTGCCTCAAAATTGATCACACTCCGTAGCCATAGCTAACTGCGAGCTCAGTGCGTGTCGTCCTGCAGGTGTTCGAATCTCTCGCTTAAGCGCAAGCTTGGTACCTTGCTCAAAAACCTTCGCTCGCACAGCGTCGAAGATGAATGCGTCAAAAACTGATTGCAAGTGCGCCTAAATAGGAGTGTGCCAGAATGCACTATCTGAAATGGCCGCAGTACGTAAAGTTGTGATTGTCGGCCCGCCGCCGGTTCAGGTCCTTGATGTCACAGGGCCGCTCGAGGTTTTTTCCAATGCCGACGGCTACGACATAACGATAGCCACTCCGGGGCCTGAACGTACGCTCGAAACCAACCGGCGATTTGCGCTGACAGATGCCGTACCCATCACGGAAATAAACCGTCCGATGGACACTCTCGTCATTGCCGGCGGACCGGGAGCCGAGACAGGCGTCTACGATCCACACCTTGTGAGATGGATCGGAGAGGCGGCACAGCGATCACGGCGCGTTGCCTCCATTTGCACGGGCGCGTTCCTGCTCGGCGCAGCCGGCCTCATCCACGGCAAACAAGTCGTGACACACTGGCGCTTTTGTGACCGCTTGGCAAAAGAGTTCCCGCGCGCGATCGTTCGACCCGAACCGATCTTTATGAAGGACGGGGCAGTCTACACCACGGCGGGAATTACCGCCGGCATCGATCTTGCGCTTGCGCTCGTCGAGGAGGATCATGGCCGCGAAGTCGCGTTGAATATTGCAAGATTTCTTGTGATGTTCCTCGTACGTCCAGGAGGCCAAGCCCAGTTCAGTCACATGCTCTCCCACCAGGCGGTTACCTCGAAACCTTTACACGAATTGCAGGTCTGGATGCACGAAAATTTGCGGGAGGATCTTACGGTTGAAAAGTTAGCCGACCGGCTCGGGATGAGTCCCCGGCATTTCACGCGCGTGTGCCTCCGGGAAACCAACATGAACCCCGGCCAGTTCGTGGATCGCTTGCGGGTTGAAGCTGCACAGCAGATGATCGACAGCTCAAACATGGGGCTGAAGGAAATTGCCGACGCCTGCGGGTTTCGCAGCGCCGACGCGATGCGTCGAAGCTTCCTGCGAGTGATAGGAATTACAGCCGGAGAATATATGGACCGGTTCCGGCGCTAATGGACAACATGTGTGAGATCGAGAGAGATCCGATCCAGATGTCCTAAATTGACGTATCTGTGTCGTGGCGTCTCAATGGAGAAACTCTTACGGTGGAATTGAGAGGTGATCCTGATATGTCCACCACAACAATAAACCCGATACAAAAGACCTCAATCTCAGGGGTGACGATCCCCGACAGCAAACTTGCTCGAGAAGCAACGGAGCTGGTGCGTGACACCGAATCGCCGCTGCTGTTCAACCACTCGACTCGCGTGTATTATTTCGGTGCGCTTGCCGGAAAGAGGCGCGGTCTGAAGTTCGATCCCGAGTTGCTTTATATGGGCGCAATCTTCCACGACATGGGCTTGACTCCGCGATATAGCAGTAAGACGGATCGGTTCGAAGTGGATGGTGCGAACACCGCGCGAGCTTTTCTGCGCCAGCACAGTATCTCTGAGCAGGACATCGATACTGTCTGGACGGCAATCGCACTACACACGACACCGGGTATTCCACAGTACATGCATCCCGTCGTGGCGTTACTGACCGCAGGCGTGGAGATGGATGTGCTTGGAATCGGATATCCCGATTTTGCCGACACTGACCGCGAAGCGGTAGTGCGTGCTTATCCGCGGTCCACACACTTCAAAGAGGACATCATTCAAGCCTTCTACGATGGCATCAAACATAGACCGGAGACGACGTTCGGCAACGTCAAGGCAGATGTGTTAGCGGACAAGGATCCCAATTTCCGGAGAGAAAACTTCTGCCGTGTGATCCGTGCTTCCGCTTGGCGCGCATGAGCGCGTTGCGTAACAATCAGAGCAGAACGAAAGGCATAAAGCTATGGCCGCGGTAGATTTGATCCTGGTCGAGCCCAAAATTCGAGTCTGTGCTCGACCTGGATAAACGTAGTCGCGCTACCCGTGATGTATAAGTACGCACCTTGAGCCCGCCCCATCCACTCCGTCTGGCCGGCCACTTGACCACGGTTTGGTTCGAACCAAACCTGGGACGTTCGGATCTTCTGCATTTGCGGCGCTATTGCGAGACAAACGTCAGCAGTGAGGATCAGCAAGAGCAATCGTATCGGTGTTATCTCGTGAAAGGCTTGCTGGCTCGGTCTCCGGCGTTTAAAACATAGGTGAGCGATCCGGAGAGTCCCTCGGGTATGCGTACGTTGACTTGATTGGCTCCGGCAGGCAGCCCTGGAGCCACGCCGGCGTAAAGCACTTCAGCAATCTGTCCATTGATGGTGACCGACACCGGTTCAATGCAGCGCGGTAGCGCTTCGTTCGTAAGCAGGCCACAGCCAGTGGCATAGATGGTTGCGATATCGTCGGCAACGACAACGGCGAAGATGCCAGGAGCTGTATTGAGTACGGGAAACTGGACGGGCGCTGATCGGCCCACCCGTATTTGCGTGCTTGGGCCAGCAACAGTGTAGGGGACGGTGACGTTGATCTGCGTTGCACTAGCCGACAGGACAGTGGCAGGCAGGAAGTCGAAGGTCACTTGACCTTCAAGGTTCGTGCCGAAGATGGTCACGATTTCGCCCGGTGCGACGGGCCCGGTTTCGTAGCTTGCCGCGTTGACCACAGACTCCATGGTGAAGGTCGGCGCTAGCCGGCCAACAGTGAGACTAAGTGTGTTCGAAAGGTCCGAGTTCGGGTTCTGTATCGCGATAGCGTGGACGAGCTCGGCGGAGAAATAGGCCTTCGGCACGATCACCCGTAGCGTGTTGCGATCGACAAAAGTAACCGGAGAAAGCGTCCAGGGCAAACCGTTGAGACGCAGTGCGCTTTCCGCCGAGAATCCCGTTCCCTTGATGGTGATTGTTGTGTCATTAGCGTCCACTGGAACAATCGAGGGCTCAATGGAATCGAGTGTGGGAGGCCTGGCGAGGACCGTGAGACCAACGTCAAGCGCAGCAGCCGTCCCTAAAGACGGTTCCAGTCGAATCGTCGACGTGTAGACTCCAGGATTCAGAGCGCCGGGTTCAATGGCAACGCCGATGCTCATATCGTCAATCCTTGTCACTCGGAGCCATTGCGCACCTGGAGCGATCGAAAAGAGTCCACCGCTAATTGCAGCCACCTGTCGTGCCGGTATCTGCCCACCCTGTACGTAGCGAAATGTCAGCCGTTGCGGAGCTACTGTAAGGGGTGACGCCGGTCGTGGTGTGTCGTCTGAGAGCTTCGCAATGAAACCGTCCATCCCTCCGCCCAGATTGCTTTGGTACGCGTTGCGCACAGGAAAATTCTGCGATTGGGTGAACCCGGTAATGAAAGCGTTGCCCTCGGCGTCAACCGTAAGGGCGGCACAGTATTCATTGCCACTTCCCCCGAGAAAGGTTCCATAAGCCAACGAGTGGTTGGGAAAGACCTTCGCGACAAAGCAGTCCGCATTGCGTATCCCACCACCGAGCCAAGTCTGCAGCGAGCTTTTTACAGGGAGCTCAGCACTGTCGGCTGATCCTGAAACGTAAATGTTCCCGAAGCGATCTTGGCCGAGCCCCGTCGCTGCCGCGTAGAGACCCCCTCCCAGGAACGTCGCATAACGTATAGCTGTGAGTTCTGGGTCCAACTGGACGAGAATGGACGCAGCGTCGTACGTCGTGGTGCGTTGGAGGGCGTCGTTCGTGACAGGAAAACGCGCGCTGGCGGAACCAGCCACCCAAACATTACCGGACGCATCGGTTAGGATTGCGCGTCCCACACCCCAGGTCTTGCCGAAGAACGTTGAGTTCAATATCTGCCGAAGATCCGCCGAAAACCTGATGATCGCCGGGCGGTGGTAGCCTCGCTCGTCGGGCGTAGTTTCGATCGCGCGCGCAAAAGGGAAATCCACGGACTGAGAGGCGCCGGCT